>CAZMPL010000133.1:0-6451 GCA_964567805.1 uncultured Pirellulales bacterium
GCGTTATTGACAGTGACACGGCCAAAATCGAATCCCGCGTTTAAAGAGTTAACGTTAAGAATATTCTTTGTCTTATCGAGATTGAGAGTATATGTTATGTCACCAGTCGGCACGGAAGCAGTGACATTATTCGGGCCGGTTATATTTAATCCTTTTATAGTCGAAGAACCTGAAAGTTTGATATTCTGTTCGGATAAAGAAACCTGTCCCGATTCATTAAACTGCCCGGTAAGTTTATATGGGCCGATATCCACGAACTGGCTAAGCTCAGCCTGAAGTTTTGTTAAATCGGCGTTGCCGTCGAATTTGATTTGTTCGAGATTGCCGCTTGCGTTGATTGTTATAAATGATGATGATACGTTCAGGTTATCTACATTTACGCCGTCTTTATCGGGTGATACTTTTACTAACGCTGTTATCGGTTCCGAAAGTGCCGCCTGTTTACCATCGACAATTCCTTTTAAATTTGCCAGTTTTGCCTGAGCCTGAATCTGTTTCTGTCCGGTGGTTCCGGTAGTTTTAATGTCACCGGTAATATTTCCTGATGTAATTTGTGCATTGTCCTTCAGGCCGGTTGTGACAGGTAATTGCGAAACAATAGCGGCTACGTCACAATCGAAAGTGCCATTAAGGTCATAGTTAGCATCTGCTTTTAAGAAACTATCGAGTGAGTTTATTGTCGTTGGAATTGCACCGCCAACCTGAATTTTCGCCCAGTCTGTTTGCAGATTCATTTTATCGATGTTTATCATCTGCTGTTTCTGAGTTAGTTTTACATCGACATTAAGAACGGAAGTTTTGATTTTTTCTTTTGTCGGAACGTTATCAATTTCAAGTTGTTTACCTTTTATAGTCCCGGTTGCATTTTCCAACTGACCATCGACAACTTTACTTTGGATATCGACGGTGACACTTCCTTTGGTTTTAATTTCGAGACCTGCCATTTCGAGAAATGGTTCTATTGATTCGAGATCGAAGTTTTCGATATTTACGCCGACATCAAGGTCTGCGTTTTTCATTGACCAGCCGGACTTTTTATCAGGTTTGAACTGGCCTTTTACTTCGATAGGTGATTTTTCGTTATTTGCGGCGACAATCATCCCGAGATTGAAATTTGATTGTTTTCCGGGAGGTCTGATATTTATGTCTGTATTGATTTGCGTAAGCTCTACCGTTTTCGAATCATTTCCGATTAGTTTGATATTTCCATCATTAAGATTGAAATCGGTTGTAAGAGCAAACGCCGCTGTTTGTGTCGCTGCTGGTTGTTTTGTTTCTTTCGGAGTTGTTTCAGTGGAAGTTGCGGGTTTTTTATTCAAATCTATTTCAATCTGAGGTGTGTCAATCTGTGTCTGGCCTAAATTGAAATTACCTGTCAGAAGAGAACCGTAACTTGGTTTTGTAGAAATGTTTTTTACTTTTACTGAGACCCAGCCTGTGTTATCATCATAACTGAAATCCGCTATTTTCACTCCCTTGAACCAGCCAATCGATAAATCTGATATTTGAGCTTTACCATCGGTCAGTGCATTATTGATTTTGGAGAGGATTATCTGGCGACCTTTATCAGAAGATATGAGCGCAGGTATTATAAAAAAAATGAAAATCAATAAAAATATAAAGATTCCTGCAAAGACCTGGATAATTCTTCTTAATGTTTTTTTCCGCGGTGAGCCCTGCCATTCCTTGCGGGACTTTTTTTCAATATTTTCTTTAGCTTCCATAACCTTGACTCCCAATAAAGGTTTTTAGAAAGTTAAGAACAAATCTTCAAAATACAAAAGCACTCGCGAATTAAAATGTCACTAAGAATTAATTCTGCAGTATCTCGTCAGATTTGTGCTTAACCATTTCATCAATTTTATCTATGTATATTTTGGTTGTGTCATCAACCTGCTTTTTCAGTTTATCAAGATCGTCTTCGGTTATCTGGCTGTCTTTTTCCTGCTTCTCAAAAATCTTGATAGCATCCCGTCGGATATTTCTGATTGTAATTTTGCTTTGCTCACCTGACTGTTTTGCCTGATTGACAAGCTGTCTTCTTCTTTCTTCACTGAGCGACGGGACATTCAATCTTATCATTTTGCCATCGATAATAGGCGCGATACTTAAGTCGCTGTTCTTAATCGCTTTTTCAATATCTTTCAGCGAAGACGGGTCAAAGGGTTTTATTATAATGGTATCACCCTGTGGTGCCGCTAATGTTGCAACCTGTTTCAGCGGTGTAGGAGTACCATAGAATTCGACTCTAATATTCTCGACAAGTCCGGTAGATGCTCTGCCGCTGCGAACTGTTTTCAGTTCATCATGCAGAATTTCAACCGTTTTTTTCATTTTGTTTTCTGTTTCGGAGAAAGCTGCGTTACTTACCATCTTTAACCTCTCTTAGCTATAATTTTTGTACCGACTTTTTCGCCGATAAGAGCTTTTGTTAAATCGTCTTTTTCAAATATATTTAAAACAATGATTGGTATTTTATTGTCCCTGCAAAGACTTATCGCCGAATGGTCCATTATTCGCAGGTTTTGAGCCAGAACCTGGTCATAAGATAATTCATCGTACAACACAGCATCCGGATTTTTCTTCGGATCATCGCTATATACGCCTTTTACTTTAGTCGCTTTTATAAGCAGATCAACATCCAGTTCGGACGCTCTTAACGCCGCACATGTATCTGTTGTGAAAAACGGATTTCCCGTTCCACCTGCAAGGATTGTGACTCTGCCTCGTTCGAGATGACGAAGAGCTCTTCTGCGAATAAATGTCTCGCATAGAGCAGGGACATCTATTGCGCTGAGAACTCTTGTTTCCTGACCGAGTTTCTCAAGTGTTTCCTGGAGAGCACATGCGTTAATAATCGTAGTGAGCATTCCCATATAATCAGCGGTATTTCTTGGAATGTGACTTGCCTGTGAAAAATGCTCACCTCTGAGAAAATTCCCAGCGCCAACGACGACCGCAACCTGCGGTCCCATTTTAGCAATTTCGGAAATTCTTTCAGCGATTGAAGCAAGAGCCTGACCGTCAATACCAAAGCCGCCGGGTTTGCAAAAGCTTTCTCCCGATAGCTTCAGTAAAACACGTTTATATTTGCTTTTTCCCATATATTTCGTATTTCAACTGAAAAGCAGATTTAACAGATATTAACCAAGTTCGAATCTTACAAATTTTACGATTTTGGCTTTTCCGCCTGCCTGTTTTGCGGCGTCTGTTAATACCTGTGCTACTGTTTTGCTGTCATCCTTTACAAACGGCTGTTCTACAAGACAATTCTCTGAGAAAAATTTGGCCATTTTGCCATCAACAATCTTATCAAGGATATTTGCTGGTTTGCCTTTAACCTGTTCGGCATAAATTGATCTTTCGCTTTCAATCATCTTCGGATCGATCTGGCTTTTATCCAATGCTAAAGGTTTTGTTGCTGTAATATGCATTGCAATATCAACGCCAGTCTGTCTGAGTGCTTTGTTATCAGCTATTGAAGCATCAGTTTCGATAAGAACCATTGTGCCGACTTTCTCGTTGAAATGGATATATGTACTGATGAAACCAGGATTTGTAACAACAAATTTTTGATAATCGCCGACTTGTGTTTTTTCACCTGTCTTGCTGACCAATTCAGTAAGAATGTCTCTGAACTTCTTTCCTTTTATTTCAGTATCCAGGCAATTCTCTATACCTTCATTTTTTGAGCATGCTAAAGCATAATCACCCAGGGTTTTTGTAGATTTAATAAAGGCTTCGCTCTTGGCGACGAAATCTGTCTCACAGCAAAGAGTTGCCATTGCCGCGGCTTTTCCGTCTTCTTTTATCTTGCCTACAACTAATCCATTTTTCGTTTCTCTTTCAGCTCTTTTTACTAAAGTTGCAAGACCTTTTTTCCTGAGTAACTCCATAGCTTTATCTACATCGCCGCCAGTTTCCTGTAGCGCTTGTTTGCAATCCATCATTCCCTGTCCGGACATTTGTCGCAATTGATTAACCATTGCTGCAGAAATTGCCGCCATCTTAAAACTCCTGTTCTTTTATTTTTAATTAAAGGAAATTAACCTGTTTGAAAACTAACCTTATTGTTTTGATTATCTATAGTTTTTATTCGAACAGGCTTTCCGCCGTTTTCAACTATAAAGATAAACATACAAATTTAATGTTAGCTAAATTATAGACTTTTGGACTTATTCCTGAGGTTTTTCTTGTTCTTCTGGTGAACCTGATTCAGAAATCTGTCCTTGATCCTGTTCATTCGGTGTTGTGGCTTCAGAGCCATCTTCTTTTGCTCTTGCTAAAACAGGTCTCTTCGAACGAACTCTTTTAGGTCTTTGAGCCGCTGCCATATCCTGTTTTGCGGCCACCATAGTCTTTCCGATTGCTACTGCATCAGCAAGTTCGGTAAGAATCAAATCGACTGCTCTTATGGAATCGTCATTCGCTGGAATAGCAACATCTACTGTATCAGGATCTGAATCCGTATCAAGCAGACCAATCGTTACTATACCCAGTTTCTTTGCTTCACGAAGAGCAAGATATTCTTTTTTGGCGTCAATGACTACGACTGCGCCTGGTAAGCGAGACATATTCCTTACACCCTGAAGGTTGGATTTAATTTTCTTCATCTCGCGTTTAAGCCTTGAAGCCTGCTTCTTGCTTTCGCTTTCGAGAGTTCCATCTTCAGTCATTGCTTCCAATTGTTCGAGCCTCTGAAGTCGGATGCGGACCGTCCTGAAATTAGTAAGCATTCCACCCAGCCATCGCGTAGAAACAAAGTGCATGCCGCACTTTCCCGCTGCATTCTCAACCGCCTTTTGTGCCTGGCGTTTGGTACCTACAAAAACTACATCTTTACCAGTAGATGCAACTTCAGCGAGCAGTTTCTTAGCTATCAACATCCCTCTGAGGGTTTTCTTAACGTCGATAATATGAATATTACCGCGTTTCACAAAAATGTAGGGAGCCATTTTGGGATTCCATCTGCTAACAGCATGGCCAAAATGTACCCCTGCGTTAATTAGTTTACGAGTCAACTCTTTTGCCACAAATAACTCCAAACAGTATAAATACTTAGATGCACTTGCTACGTACAAATGCACAAACAGAGAAGCTTAATATAAAAAACCTTATATGTCAAGGATTTTTATAAGAAGTTTTTGCCTAAATTCAATTACTTTTTCTATATATTAATGAAACTTTAGCTTTCATTAATTAAAACCATATTACAACTATTATATTTGGTTCTGTTTTTTTGCCCTGTAATTCACCAACAGTGGTTTGTACCATTTTTATTTCTTTTGTAGGATTTTCCCTAATCCAATCGTTTATTAATCCGTCAAGAAAATCAAGCGAGCCGGCATGCAGTTTTGTATAAATTGTCTTCACACCGGTAATTTTGCCGGTCGGAACGCTTTGAACAGTCGAAGTTTTAGGTATATTTACCACGGGAGCGGCAACAGGTCTTGGTTGCGGTTTGGGAACTTTATTGACTTCTATAGGGCGGCTGCCGCCCAGATCCAACGGTGAATGTGAAATATTTCCCGGCTCGTCATTTGTGTTTCCTGAATGGGCTGGTTTATTCGAATCAGTATTATCCATAAGTCTTTCCTCCAAAGTAGTTTATTGCAAAATATTCATAAAATATACGCATATCAGTAATTGAATATAATATATTATAGGACTAAACAGAGTTCTTAATGTATTCTTCTTTGATGATAAATGCTTGGTTTTATGTGTTGCAGATTGAAAGACCGAGATATTGTTTGTGGTAAAATAGGGGGTATAGGTGGATTTTCCTGGGAGTAATGAATGAGAATTACCTGCTATTTTGTCTGTTCCGATGTTCATAATACCACGCGCATAAAAAGGTCGACATAGATAATTTATTCAACCGGACAACTTAATAGATAACACAAATAACTGTAATATAGTTATTTTAACTTTTGAGGCCGCATCGTCAATGTAAATCACAAATATTGTGCTAAAACAAGGATTTTTTTAGACGAAAGTCTTTTTATATGCTAATTTTAAAAGATGAGTAGAAAAACAAAACAAATATCAGTTGGTTTCATAGCGTTAGGTTGTCCAAAAAACGTAGTGGACAGCGAGAGAATGCTTGCTGAAATTGCCCAGGCTGACATGGTCATAGTTTCCGAGCCGGAACAGGCTGACGTAGTGATAATCAATACATGTGCTTTTATCGAGCCGGCAATAGATGAATCTCTGGCCGCAATCAAAGAAGCGATAAACTGGAAGAACAATCCAAAACAATCGGTCCAGAAAGTCATAGTCGCAGGCTGCCTTTCCGAAAGAATGCAAAGCAGTTTATTTGATAAAGTAAAAGGAATCGATGCGATAATCGGGCTTGGTTCCAGAGATAGCGTCGCACAAATCATACAAAAATCTTTAATTTCCAAAGAGCCTTTGCAATATACAGAACAAAAACAAGAATCTCAAACTGATA
>CAZMPL010000133.1:6461-8876 GCA_964567805.1 uncultured Pirellulales bacterium
TAATTAATGACGACAGAACAAGGTTGCTTATAAATTCCGGTCACTGGGCATACCTGCGAATCAGCGAGGGCTGCAACAGGCGATGCAGTTTTTGCACAATTCCGACAATCCGCGGCCCGTTCAGAAGCAAACCTGTGGAAATGGTAATCTCAGAAGCACAGGAGCTTGCCGGGAACGGAATAGTCGAACTGAATATCATAGCACAGGATACGACATATTACGGCCGCGACCTGAAAATCAAATCGAGCCTGGTTTCTCTTATTAATCAGCTTGAAACAATCGATTCTCTCGAATGGATTCGATTGATGTATCTGTACCCGACCGGAATAGACGACGAACTGATTGATACTATAGTGAAAAGTAAAAAAATTGTGCATTATCTCGATATTCCTATCCAGCATATAAATGACACTATATTGAAATCGATGAATCGGCCCGACTCGAAAGAGCAAATCCTGAAACTAATCGAAAAACTTCGCTCTGCAATTCCGGACATCGTATTGCGAACAACTGTTATCGTGGGTTACCCGGGCGAAACGCAGGAGCAGTTCAACGAGCTTCTTGATTTCATTAACTGGGCGCAATTCGATGCGTTAGGCTGTTTTAAATTCTACCCTGAATCAGGTACTAAAGCCGCAGAAATGCCGAATCAGGTCCCCGATGATATTAAAAAACATCGCGTCGAAGAAGTAATGATGCGCCAGCAGGAAATTGTATTTTCAAAGAACAAAAGCAGAATCGGGCAGAAAATTACATGCCTGATAGATTCTGTCGAAAGCAAACACAACGCGACAGGGCGGTTTTTCGGACAGGCTCCCGATATCGACAGTATCTGTTTTATTAAATCACATAAGAAAAAAATTAAACTTCAACCCGGCCAGTTTGTCGATATTAATGTGATAGATTTTCAGGATTATGATTTATTAACTGAGCTTGTTTAGTATTGAAAAAAAGTAAAATAACTGTAAACTAAGAACATGATAAAACAAATACCGAATATTTTAACTTTCAGCAGGCTGTTACTGACTCTTGTCTTTCTGGTCATGATACTTTACTCACCGCGATATTACTCCGAAGCTGAAGTACCATTCCCCGGATTTCTCGATTATGCCTTTATCATATTTATCATATCCGGCGTAACGGATATTTTGGATGGCATGGCTGCACGCAAACTTCATGTAGAAAGCAAGTTCGGAAGAATGCTCGATCCGCTCGTGGATAAAGTTCTCGTTTGCGGAGCGTTTCTGTGTTTCGCGATTATCGGCCAGCCGAAACTTTTTACGCTTGATAATACAACTCTCTCGATAATTCAATGGTTAGTATTAATCATTTTAGTAGCGAGGGAAGCATATGTAACAATCCTTCGTCATATTGCCGAGTCAAAGGGAATTAACTTTGCGGCTACCAAATCCGGCAAGTTCAAAATGTTCACTCAGTCTTTTGCGATTGGGACGGTGGTAGTCAAAATTGCGCATGTCCAAACCGCCGCCTGGGGCAACTGGGTTACATCCTTTGTATTTCTTGTCATGATTATCTCCACGATTTACTCCGGCATGAAAGCTACACAGAGAAAATCATGGCAGCAGGTAAAAAACTCATAAAATAGTTCCTCCATAGGTGGACAAGCTTTAGTCGTTGGTCGTTCCATATCAGCGTATAGCGTTTAGGTCTCTCGGACTTGAGCCTGGCCATCCCTTGCGGGACCATGCGGAGGTATAGGTTTTAGTTTCATATTACATTCTGTCTCCTTTCTAATGTTTAGAGTCTCTGGTCTTTGGTCTGTAACAAATTGGCTTTGTTTAACAATATTACATCGGGTGGCAGCCTCAAACGAAGTTTGGGGATGGCTTTCGCTTATTTCTTTCTCAATTTGGGTTTGTTTAACATAATTGGTAGGATGGGCTTCAGCCCATGCTGCATCTTTCAAT
This sequence comes from uncultured Pirellulales bacterium, assembly GCA_964567805.1. Lineage (GTDB taxonomy): Bacteria > Planctomycetota > Phycisphaerae > Sedimentisphaerales > Anaerobacaceae > JAFGPS01. Next base: position 8,390 of record CAZMPL010000133.1, read on the forward strand.
CGTATCCTCTGCAACTTTCTCAGCTCCGCCGCCGCTTTATACAAACTGCTCTCAATTCGTTTTTCGTAAATAAGCAATTCCTCGAGTACCTTCGATTGGGAAAAATCCCTTCTCAACGCCAACCCAATTATCAGGCTCATATCACCTTGTTTGGCCAACTCTCTCGCCGGTTGAGTATCACTTAACGTTTCAGTAAGACGGTCATCAATCATTAACTCCATAGCCGCATTCTGAAAAACCTCCGCACGTTTCAGCCGCCATGAAAGATTCACGATTCGCGAAGCAAGCATTTGTTCCATAGCTCCGACTGGCGACAAATCTTCAATCATTTCATCGTGAAAGAGATTGTACTCTTCCTGACTTTCTGTCCTGATAACATTTTTGCAAGAACAAAGGCCGTGCTTAGTCGCGTTTTGCGAAACGGTTTCCTTTCCCTGTTCCGTACGCGGCCCGGTCGATTTGAGTGCGTTTTTACGATTTGCATTTA
>CAZMPL010000134.1:0-8844 GCA_964567805.1 uncultured Pirellulales bacterium
GTTGTAATAGATGAACAGCATAAATTCGGAGTTGAGCAGCGAGCTGGATTGCGAAAACAAAGTACGCCGCACTGTCTTGTTATGACCGCGACACCAATACCGAGAACTCTCGCTATGACCGCGTTCGGAGATTTGGATGTTTCTATTATAAAGCATTCCCCGCCGGGCAGAGGGCAAATTATAACCCGGCGTGTAGAACATGAAAACAGGCAAAAAGCTTACGAGTTTATCCGCGAGAGACTTCGTGCGAAAAAACAGGCTTATTTCGTGTATCCCAGAATTACATCCATCGAGCAAAACGGCGATATTAAAGCCGCTACCGATGAATGGATAAATCTGTCAAAACTCGTTTTTCCAGAATTCAAAGTCGAACTTTTACACGGCCAGATGTCATCCGAAAAGAAACAGGAAATCATGTCGGAATTTCGTCAGGGTAAAATCGACGCACTTGTGTCAACCGTTGTTATCGAAGTCGGCGTAGATGTCCCTAACGCAACAATAATGGTTATCGAAGGAGCGGACAGGTTCGGCCTTGCACAATTGCATCAATTGAGAGGTCGTATTGGTCGTGGGGAAGCGAAATCCTACTGCTTTCTGTTTTCAGAAAGTGACAACGAAATAGCCAACAGCCGGCTTGATGTTATGACCAGAACTAATGACGGCTTCGAAATAGCGGAAAATGATCTAAGACTTCGAGGCCCCGGCGAAATGTTCAGTACGAGACAACATGGATTGCCCGATTTAAAGATAGCCAATATTATTGATGACTACGAATTACTTGTTTTAGCGAGAAAGAACGCATTCGAGCTTGTTAAAGATGACCCTATGTTAATAAAATCAGAGCATAAAAATATTCGCAAGGCTTTATTACATAAGTTCGGTGATACACTGGGCCTGGCAGATATTGCATAAAATGAGCTTTTTTGATAATATATTGTAAATTATATATATTCATTATTCGAAAGCGAATACAAATGGTAAAAAATCAAAAAAGAATTGAACAGATTGCGGGTTTGTCTGTAATTATTGCAATTTTTTTAGGCTGCGGATTTGTTTTAAAACCTTTTATTTTATCAATTCTCTGGGCGGCAATATTATGCTTTGCTACCTGGCCTCTATATGAACTTTTGCTCAAATGGCTTAAAGGACGCCGCAATCTCGCCGCTGCTTTGATGACTTTGATACTTATTCTGGTTCTTTTCATTCCGTTATTCATGGTTGGCTTGACATTTACCGACGGTGTTCAGTCAATTATAGAATGGATTAGCTCTCGTGACAAAGAAAGTCTGCAAACACCTCCAGAATGGATTAATAAGATTCCCTGGGTTGGTACAAAACTTAATTCATATTGGTCTGATATTGCCCAGGATACCGCACCAGCGATAGACTGGATGAAGCCGCGACTGAAAAATGCTGGATTGTGGCTATTGCAGCATAGTCTGGATGTTGCCAGAGGTGTTTTCTATATTGCAATGAGTGTCTTGTTCGCGTTTTTCTTATACCGTGACGGGCAGGAAGTCGTGAAACAAATTTATGATGGCTTCCAAAAAATAAGCGGCGACTATTCTCAGCATCTGATGGAAATAGTTAAAACTACTACTCGAAGTGTAGTTTATGGTGTCATAGGAACCGCCCTGGCACAGGGTATAGTGGCATGGATCGGATTTACTCTCGCAGGATTACCTTCCCCGATGATTCTTGCTATGTTCACATTTTTTCTAAGTTTTATTCCGATTGGTCCGCCTGTTATCTGGATTGGAGCTTCTGTATGGCTTTTCGTGGGAGGACAAATCGGCTGGGGTATTTTTATGGTAATTTATGGGATACTGGCAATCAGCAGCGTAGATAATGTTGTAAAACCTTATATCATCAGCAAAGGCTCCAAACTTCCATTTATTGTAATGTTCATTGGAGTATTAGGTGGAATTGCTACGTTCGGTTTCATTGGTGTTTTTCTTGGCCCGACACTGCTCGCCGTAGGTTATAGCCTGGCAAAAGAGATTCTTATTAAGCAAACATCAGTATCAGCTTTAAAAAAGAAGGCCAAACAGAAAAACACTGATAATCCTGCAGAAGCATAAAATACATGTAAAACTTTATTATATAAATTCTTCAATAATATGGGTTTAGCTGATATTGCCTGAATAATTTTAGTTTTTAGGTTTGCGTTTTTTCATTTTCAAATTACAATCATATCTCAAACTAATCGAAAATTAACAATATATGCAGTTATTTTATGAAAATAAACAGTTAGAGAGGGTTTTGATAGTTATCAACGCAGTAACATCTGCGATGGTAGTAGCTACCTTCGTATTACTGTTTGGTTTCGACCAGCCGTTGCTGCCCGCCAAAATTTTATACAGTGCACAGATAATACTGCTTTGCATATTTATTTCAGAAAAATTACTCCGTTGTAAAAATTGTGCCATAAAAAAACAATTCATCCGAAATTACTGGTTTGAAATTCCACTTTTCATCGGCCTTGCTATCGCAGCTATTGGAGCGGGTCGATGGTTCGCGTTCGAACCGAATCAGGCAAGGGACGTACGACACTTTGCGGTAGGAATTTATCTTGTTTTACAGGTAGTTATAAAACTATGCAGAACCAGTATCAACATGGCGGCGACAGGTACAAACCCGACACAAACTTTAATTACAAGTTTTATCGTGCTGATTCTTTCCGGCGCTGGAGTTCTCATGCTGCCTATCGCTAATAATGGCCAGAATATCAGTTTCATAGATGCGTTGTTTACTTCTACCAGTGCCACATGTGTCACCGGACTTGTAGTTAAAGATACAGGAAGTGACTTCAGCATAATGGGACAAATTGTTATCCTTACGCTGATTCAGCTTGGCGGACTTGGAATTGTTATATTCGGAGCGGTTATCGCGCTTTTACTCGGACAGGCATTCAGCTTTCGTGAATCAGCGGCTATGCAGGATTTGCTCAGTGCTCGTACATTAAATAAAATCGGCAACATGATTGCTTTTATTTTTGTAGGAACGATTTTTGTCGAAGCAATTGGTGCGGTTTTGCTTTATGGAATGTGGGACAAAGCAATTCCTCATAATCGATGGTTTTGCAGTATTTTTCACTCAATAAGCGCATTTTGCAACGCGGGTTTCGGTTTATTCGAAAACAGCCTGATTGATTACAATCGAAGCTGGCAGGTTTATTTAGTAATATGTCCGTTAATAATTCTGGGCGGACTTGGTTTTACAGTGCTTTATGATTTAGCAAATCTTTTTGCTGACCGATTTCAAAGATTTCTGAAAAAGACATACAGTAAATTTCATAGATTTTCTATGGAAGCGCCTAAAAGAATGCTTTTGCAGACTAAAGTTGTTCTTCTTGCAAGTGTAATATTAATAATTGCAGGTACCCTTTTATTCTTGTTATTTGAAAATTTTGCCGCAACAGGTAAATCAGAAAATAATTTCGGTGTGCTTGATGCGTTCTTCCAGTCTGTCACCGCAAGGACAGCAGGCTTTAACACGGTTCAGATTCATGAAATGACACCTTCAAGTCAGTTTATCCTCATTTTACTGATGTTTATAGGAGGCTCGCCAGGTTCTACGGCCGGCGGTATTAAAATTGTAACTTTGGTTGTTATTTTAATGACTGCAATCACCGCTTTAAGAAAACGCAGTGAAGTTGAAATGTTCGGAAGAGCAGTAAGACTTGCGGTAGTCGGAAGAGCAATTACTGTCACAATACTTTTCGCAATCGTATTATGTATTACAGCACTGGCGTTAAGTATTACTGAAAATTCGAATGGATTTACTTTTTTAGAAATATTATTCGAATCAGCTTCGGCACTCGGTACAGCTGGACTTACGACAGGAATAACAGACTCTTTGACAACTGGCGGAAAATTGATTATCATTATCGTTATGCTTATAGGACGGCTTGGGCCGCTTACACTTTTAGCATCTTTGACTTTTAACCTTAAACCGGCCCGGTATAATTATCCGGAAGAATCTTTAATCGTTGGATAAAGGAACTGAATATGGCAAGATTCGCAGTAATAGGATTGGGTAGATTCGGACAGAAATTAGCTATCGCTCTTGCGATGAGCGGCGCCGAAGTTATCGCAATCGATAAAAACCGTGAAACGATAGAGCTTATCGCCGACCAGGTAAGTCACGCGGTCAGACTCGATAGTACCGATGAAGAAGCGCTTATCGCACAAGGCGTGGATAAAGTCGATGTTGCCATTATCGGTATCGGGCAAGGCACAGGCCGAGGTTTCGAATCGGCAATTTTGACGGTTGTTAATCTCAAGCAAATGGGCGTAAAAAATATATACGCCCGCGCAGAGGACCCTATCGCCGGAGAAGTTTTCTCGAAAATCGGCGCTACCGAAGTAATTTATCCTGAAATAGAATCCGCACAGCGATGGGCGTTCAAGCTGATTGCGCCTATGATTGGTGAAAAAATTGATTTCGCGCCTGGATACAGTTTGGCACGTGTAAAAGCACCACCAAGTTTCGACGGCAGGACAGTTGTAGATCTGCAACTCAGACAAAGATATAATGTAAATCTTGTTTTAATCAGGCGTGCGGAAAATAACGAAAGAATAAAAGACCAGGATGATAAGATAATTAACGTACCATCACGGGATACCATAATTTATCAGGATGACATTTTAATGCTGGTTGGCTCTGATCCTGATTTAGCCAAATTACCTCAAGAATAAATAATGTTTTTTTTAATATTTTTAATTTTTCTATTTTTTACTGTTGACAACACAGCTATATATGACTATATTAGTCTTATATACAAAATATATAATATACTGCAATATAATTGAATATGGATATAATACGAAGAAATACTGATTATGCTATAAGAGCAATGGCAAACATTGCTGGTCATTATGGTAAAGAACTTGTATCGAGCAGGTTGATATCTTTACAGGAGAAAATTCCTTACCAGCTAACCTGCAAGCTTATGCAAAAGCTCCATAAAGCAAAATTAATCGCAAGTACGATGGGGCCTAAAGGCGGCTTCGAGCTAAGCAGAACGCCTGAAAAAGTTTCAATACTGAATATAGTTGAAATCATACAGGAACCATTGAGTCTGAATAAATGTATATTGTCGAATTTTGGATGCCCAAAGAGAAAAACATGTACAATAAGACCGAAACTTGTAGAACTTCAGAATTATATAGGAAACTTCCTGAACGATATAACTCTTGCGGATATTATAAAACAGGAAGAGAAAAGCGGAACTAAAAATGAAAGGCCGGAAAATGACAAATGAAAACAGCAGAATTTTGCAGGATTGCCTGGCTAAAGCGCAAAATCTGGTAAAGATGGCTGACTACGCAAACGATTCGATTGTCAGCAAAACCATTCTCGATAAAGCCGAGGGTTCAATTACTTTATTCGCGTTCGATAAAGGTCAGAAGCTAAGCGAGCATACTTCTCCTTATGACGCGGTAGTTCAGGTTCTTGATGGTACAGCACAAATCACTATCGATGGAAACAATAAAGATGTATTGTCAGGCGAAATTATAATTATGCCGGCAAACATTCCACACTCGGTAACAGCAAAAGAAAAATTTAAAATGCTTTTAATAATGATTCGGACAAAAGGCTAAAAATGAAAAAGTACAAAAAAGAAAGGAAAGATTATGTTTTGTTATCAATGTGAACAAACGGCAGGCGGAACAGGATGTACCAAAATGGGAGTATGCGGCAAAAATCCGGATATTCAAAGTTTGCAGGACACACTTGTATTCGGTTTGAAAGGCATCGCGGCTTATGCATATCACGCACGCGAGCTTGGCAAAAAAGATGAACAAGTCGATGCGTTTATGCATGAAGCTTTATTCGCGACTTTAACTAATGTTGACTTTGACCTCGGCCGGTATATTGATCTCGTACTTAAAGCAGGCGAAATGAACCTTCGCATAATGGAAATGCTTAACGACGCAAATACATCAAGGTTCGGTAATCCTACACCCGCGACAGTTCCGAGCGGCACAAAAGCAGGTCCCGGTATCGTAGTGACAGGTCACGACCTTCTCGACCTTTACGAATTGCTTAAGCAAACCGAAGGCAAAGGAATTAATATTTATACTCACGGCGAAATGCTTCCGGCCCATGGCTATCCTGAGTTGAGAAAATTCAAGCACCTCGTTGGTAACTATGGTACCGCATGGCAAAACCAGAGAACAGAATTCGATAAATTCTCCGGACCGATATTGGTGACCACAAACTGTATTATGCTTCCGAAGGAATCATATATTGACAGGATTTACACATGCGGCATAGCAGGTTGCGAGGGAGTTAAGCATATTAAGAATAGAGATTTCAGCGAAGTTATCGCAAAAGCACTTTCTCAACCTGCGTTAAAGGAAAATATAACCGGGACATTGAGCACTGGATTCCATTACACCGCTGTACTCGGTATCGCGGATAAAGTTATCGAAGCCGTTAAGGCAGGTAAAATTCGTCACTTCTTCTTCATCGGAGGATGTGATGGCGCAAAACCCGGTAGAAACTATTTCTCTGAATTCGCGGAAAAAGTACCTGATGATTGCGTAATATTAACCGCCGCTTGCGGAAAGTATAGACTGAATGCTCGTGATTATGGCAATATTGATGGAATACCGAGATTAATTGATACTGGACAATGCAACGATTGCTATTCGGCGATAAAAATTGCGGTTGCGTTAGCAGAAGCTTTCAAATGCAGCGTAAACGACCTGCCGCTTTCGTTAATCGTTTCCTGGTACGAACAAAAAGCGGTTGCTATTTTACTAACGCTTCTGTATCTTGGAATTAAGAATATAAGACTTGGACCGAGCTTGCCGGCATTCTTAAGTCCGAATGTCATAAATCTGCTTGTTGAAAAATACAGTATTAAACCAATCGGCAACGTGGATAAAGATTTGGCAGATATTTTAGGCAAATGATAAGTGACTAAAACGCAAATTCATAGTATAATTACTAAATAGTTAAAAGTGCCTGGATTGACAATAACAATGTTAATTCAGGCACTTACTGATTTTAATGACGCCTAATTAGATTAAGGATTTTCATTATAGATAAGTCTGTTAATAAAATAAAACGCATTACAATGTGGATAACGATGACATTTATTATGTTATTGTTTTTCCTTTCCATCTATGGTGCGTTTATTGGGCCGGACAGAGCAAAGGAATTTTTTAATAGCTTTCCCATGGCGATTTACTGGATTGCGTTTATATTCCTGCTCGCGGTTGGTATTGCTTTATTCAGAAGACTTGTTCAGGTTCCGCCGCTGCTTTTTACACACTTCGGCTGCATCTTAATCTTGCTGGGCGGAATCTGGAGTTCCAACTCAGGTCACGAAGTACAGAAAAAATTATTCGGAATAAATAAAATACCTTCAGGAATGATGCAAATAGACGAAGGTCATGCTGATAATATTGTTATTACAGAAAATGATAATAAATACGAACTTCCATTCTATATCGCACTTAAGGATTTCCGAATCGAATATTATCAACCGGGTGATCTTTATATTCAAACCAGACAAGGTGATTACTGGAAGATTCCTGCTCAATCAGGGAAAACATATTCACCTGATCCTGAATTCGGCACAATTGAAATTGTTAAAGTATTTAATAATTTTAAAATGATAATGGAAGATGGAAATAGAGCCGCAATAGATGATTCAGGACCGGGTTCCAATCCTGCGCTCGAGGTCAAGGTGACACAACCATCGGGAGATTCATTAACAAGATATATTTTCGACTCATCAAGAGGTTACATGTATCCTAATGATGATTTTGCGATGGCGTATGGCTGTGACATCAAAGAATATATCAGCGAGCTTCAGGTAATAAAGAATGATAAAGTCTTAGCGGCCAAAGATATCGAGCTTAATCACCCTCTTCATTACGGCGGCTATCATTTTTATCAGCATTTTTATGACGTTCAAGATGGACAATATACGATTTTGAAAGTCACTTCAGATTCCGGATTAATGTTCGTTTACGCTGGTTATTTCATATTATGCGTTGGAGTTTGCTGGCTTTTCTGGATTAAAAAATTAAGGACAAAAGGCGATTAAATGGAAATAAAGGCAACAACACAAGGATTTCTGATTTATTCAACTATCGGGGCGTACCTGCTTGCGTTGCTTTTTATTCTGTTTCGAAAATCCCGAACAGGCCAGAAAATTTATTTTCTCGGTTTTCTTGTCGCGATTGTGTCGTTAGGTTATCGCTGGTTTCATGTGAAACATGTTCCCATGCAGAATCTTTTCGAAGTATTCCTCTGCCTGGGAATGATTTATCCGATATCTGTATTCAGCAAAAAAGTACTTCGTATCGGAGGACAGGCTGCTGATATTTTCCTCGGAATTATAGTTCTCTTCCCTGCCGGTTTCGTTTTCAATGCTGAGCCGCAGAAATTGCCCCCCGCTCTTCAAAGCTGGTTATTTGCTCCTCATGTCGCGGTATATATGCTTTCTTATATTTTTATGGCAAAAGCCGCTTTTCAGGCGATATTGCAGCTTGCGGGAAAAAATATTAATCCAGAAAATGGTCTTCTCGCTCCCGAAGAAGCTTCTTATAAACTCGTTTGTGTCGGTTTTCCGCTTTTGACTCTTGGGCTAATACTCGGTAGTGTCTGGGGCAAACGCGCATGGAGTGACTATTGGGGCTGGGACCCTAAAGAATTATGGTCACTCGCTTCATGGCTGCTGTATATAGGGTATTTGCATTTCCGTTATATGTTCGGGAAAAAATATTCTAAAATCAACAGCATTTGGGTAATTCTCGGGATTATCGTTATTATCATTACACTGCTTTGGGTAAACCTGTCACGATTATTCCCCGGTATGCA
>CAZMPL010000135.1:0-8787 GCA_964567805.1 uncultured Pirellulales bacterium
GATATTCGGAGATAAAGCCGCACATGCCGAAGCCGATGAGGAAAATCATAATCAGCTTTAAGCTGAAAATGCCCGGCCCGCCGGCATCAGAGGCATCTGCCCCGGCAATATCAATACCGGCATCGATATCCGCATCGACATCAATATCATGGCCCAATACCGCCATAAGAAACAGGATTATTCCGCACACTACTGTTATTAAGCCGTAAATCACTAATGGACTCATAGATTTCTCCTTTTTTTTTGTACAGTTTTTTCGTGTACTATTATATAATAAAACGCATGAGATGCCCGAATAATCATTTTATTTTTAAAAATATTTTTTTAGGAGAAAAAATGAAAAAAATCGTTACCTATTTTATCAAAGGTTTGCTGATATTTGTTCCGATTGCTTTAACAATATTTTTGATTATTTGGATATTTACAAGCTTTGATTCCCTATTTAAAGAACGAATACCGAACTATTTTACAGGACTCGGGCTAATAATGTCATTAATCTTGATAACTTTCATTGGTTTTTTAGCATCCAATTATTTGGGACGGAAAGTATTTTCTCTTATAGATAGAATGTTTACAAGCCTGCCGCTTGTTAAGCTGTTATATTCTGCCGTTAAGGATATTCTCGAAGCGTTCGCGGGTGACAAAAAGAGTTTTGATAAACCTGTAATTGTTTCAGTCGGGCCCGGTTCTAACGCAAAGATTGTCGGCTTTATTACAAGAGACAGTCTTGAACACTTCGGCCTGGCTGATTATGTCGCGGTGTATATGCCCCAATCGTATAACTTCGCGGGAAATGTATTGCTGTTCCCCAAAGATTCCGTTAAACCTTTAGAAATTGATAGTTCTCAGGCTATGGCTTTCATCGTATCCGGCGGCCTGTCCGGCGGAAACTAATAGCAACTTTACACAATCAGAGTATTTTACCGTACCTATGGCACTTACCGCCGAGTTCACTAAGAACGCAGGGGATATTTTAAAAATGATGGCTGTCCCTAAATTAACCATAAACACCCAGTCTCTATAAAAATCCATGCGACTATAAAATCACCAATTTGCATATCTTATATTATTATCAACTATCACCTATTCCCTCGTTTTAATAATACGCTTTATCTTAGCGACTTCCTCAGGCTCCAATATTCTTATAGTAATACCAACACGCTTGAAATCATAGGCGTTGACAATATTTTTTGCAATCTCGTCCCATTTCGTTTCAGTTATTATTTCATTATCGTATGGTGGCTCCCAATGATCGGGATAACCAAGATATACCGCTATGGGAAATGGTCCTGTGAATATCTCATATTCAACTTTTATAACTTTGTCACCCTCTCTATAAATAATCCATGGGAAACGTTGCTCTACAGAAAATCCCTTGTCGCTTATAATTCTATTTCCTTTTTTTGTAAGCATTTATAATCCAGTTTCAAAATATTGTTAGTTTGGTGACGTATTTTTAAATTACCTATATCAATATATATTATACTATTCTAAGGGTTTTATATAGGGACAGCCATCAATTATTTGTGAATGTTTTAATCCCATCATTGAATATCTCCTTTTATATACCTCGGCAATTCATTATATAACTCCGTAACATTCATATTTACAATTACGCTCTGATCGCCATGTAAAACTCCCGATTATAAGATTATTTTCAGGACAACGGATATAAATAAAAAACCGGCCTGAATATCTCAATATTGTCATGATAACGTAAAAGAATTGATAGTCAATACGATACATTTACATTTATTGTAACCATTCACAGAAAATGCGACTCTGTCATTCCCGCGAAGGCGGGAATCCATATTCATATATTTCCTGGATTCCGCAACAAGTGCGGAATGACAATTTCTACTCTGCGAAGCAGCGCTTCGCTGCGAAGAACGAGAGTGCGTTTGTTACAGAAAAACCAGCAAATGATTGTTTTTTCTGTGCGCGCTTACCATTTTTTTACTCAAACTGAATTACTTAAAGTGTCTGTCTTACATATCTCTCTCAGGCTTGTTTATGATATTTTTGCAATATTTTTGTTACTTTCTCTTTACTAAACGCCTTTTCTTTTTAAAAGGAAAAGAGTATTGAAATCTGATACTTTTTTTTGGATTTGTCCCGAATATTTTAGTGAAAATAATAAAGGAGATTATGATGAGTATGAGAAAAAACAACTTTAAGAGCAGTAATATCTATTCATTAGTGTTTTTGTTTTTCGCAGCCTTACTTTGCAATTCACAACTCTTTGCAATGGATGTAATTGGGCCGCCAACCGCATCGAATGAGCAGGGCAGGTTCGATTTCGGAATCGAATATAGTTACACAAAGATGGACCTCGATTTGGAAAACGGCAGTTATATAGATTTTCTTAATGGTGCTTTTTATGACTGGGGTGATGCTCTCGATGTCACTCTGAAAGATTTAAAAGTCAATAGAACTTACGCCAAATTTGGTTATGGTATAGCAGATAATGCTGAAGTCTTTTTCCGTCTTGGAGGTATGAACGCAAAGTTTGGTGATTCTCTCTGGGAAGATTCGGAAGAATTTGACAGCGATGTTGAATTGGCCGCGGGAGCGGGAATAAAACTGACTTTCTACGAAGAGGATAATGTGAAATTAGGCGGATTGTTCCAGTTTAGTGCCGCCAGCTTCGACGGCCGGTTGGAATCACCTAACTGGCTGATTTCTGATTTCGTGGAAGTCGATATGGTTGAAGCTCAAATCGCTCTCGGGGCATCCTGCAAATGCAATGAAAACCTAACGATTTATGGCGGGCCTTTTTTGCATTTTGTCGGAGGTGACATAAGCGATAATACGAGCCAGGTGAGTACCACTCCGGCGGGACTATTGGCCTCGGAATTTAATTGGGATATCAAGCAGAGCTCTGTTTTTGGCGGTTTCATCGGAGCACAAATCAGCTTTGCAGAACAATACAACATAAATATCGAGTACCAGCAAACCGCTGACGCCAGTGCATTGGGAATGGGCCTAATCTTTAAATTTTAAAGGTTTCGTGCCGCTACTTTTCCAATGAACATATTGTATTCTTAGCCGTAATATGATAAACTATATTATATTACGGCTTCTTTTATTAGGAGATATATATTAAAACTTTGTTTAAATCTCGGCTGATGAATGGTTCTGGAAGGTCTGATGAATTTTAAAAAAATAATCCTTTTCACAATACTTGCCTGCTTCTCAATGCTCTTTACATGCCAGATTGCTTATTCATGGCAGTATGTAGGTACGCCTCCTGTGTCTGAGAATTTGCCGAAAGGGATTCCGGTTACATGCAAAATGTCATATATTATTTCCGCTCCCGGTAAAACATTTTCTGTAAGAATGATTGCACAGGTTCCTCAGTCTGTACCGAATATTCAAAAGATAAATAGTGTGGAATTTTCAGTTGAGCCGCGAAGATATTTTTCAAGCAATGGTGATAAGTACGCTGAAATTATTATTAATAATCCGGATAAAATTGAAAAAATTGAGATTACTATTTTTGCCGAACTGTACAGGTATGACCTTCAGACTGCTTTGAGTGATAAAAAGAAAAACCAGTTGCAGGAAACCGGGCTTACCGAATATCTGAAAGAGGAAAAATTTATCGAAAAAAATGACAGCAATTTGGCTGAAATAGCAAAAGGTATAAAGGGTACTTCTGAGATTGATACGGTCAGGAATATTTATAACTACGTAATTGATAATCTGGAATATCTCATACAGGGCAAAAAAGACCGTGGTGCTTTATTCGCGTTGAGGCATAAGAAAGGGGATTGCTCCGAGTATTCAGATTTGCTTGTTGCTCTTTGCCGTGCGAAGAAAATCCCCGCGAGAGTTGTCACTGGGATATCGGTTCAGCGTGATACGAAAACCGCAAGACATAACTGGGCCGAAGTGTACCTGAAAGATATCGGCTGGGTTCCTTTCGATCCGAGCAAAGGAGACGTAAGAAACCTTTATCTAAGGGGAAGACTTTTTGATACTCTCGAACCCTCATACATTTATTTTTCAAATATTCGTAATGATAGCACACTCCTGAATTATCATTATTGCGTGTTTTCTTATTTCGGCGCCCAGGTAAGAATATCAGATTCGATTCAATTCGAGTTTCCAAAGCAAACACAATAATTCATTAACTTTTCTCCCATTTTTTAAATCTTCTCCAGATTCTGAAATATACTTTCGCTATCGAATCTATCGCGTCACAAAGTACTGCTATACTTAAATCTTCCAGGCTTATCGCTCCAAGTTTTTTCCAGTTGGAGGTTGTGACATTTGTATGGTCGTATCCTTCCGGTATGAACATGTAAGAGAGAAGATATGAATGCTGGCAAATCGCGCTCATGAAATCCCACACGTTATTATTTCCGGTCCCGAAAGTTGAATTGAAATCTCTTTTTCGCAAATTATCTTCGACTTTTTTAAGGAATGAATCTTTGTATTGAGATTCCTTGTCTGTATCGAGCAATGGATAACCCTGTGGATTATAGAAGAACCGCTCATTGTCTTTATCCAGCAGAAAATACTTTTTGATTTCATCGTCCCATACATCTTCGAGCTTGCCGTGAATGTTATTTCCTTCAGAAAATTGTCTCGAATCGCAATGGAGGGGCACATGAGCATCCGCGATATAGTGACTTAGCATAAAAAGAATCGTAGCGATATGATTATTATTCGGTGCGATAGGGGAGCCTTTTTCCTCGCTTGTCTGCATCTTGAGATTGTCTATGACCGAATGAGCGATTGATTCGCACCTGTCGGTAAGGTTATTGTCCTTATCAACGGCGTATGAGCACTTTTTCAATTCAGAATTTTTGCAATGCTCGTTTAAAAGGTATGTACCGGGCAATTTTCTGAACAAACCTTTCGAGCCGTCTTTTACCGGCGTAAATTTCAGAACGTGACTTGTCGCCATGTCTTTGATAATCATATCGGGATACCACGCTCCCTGTATTACGCCGTCCTTGTAATCCTTGAACCACTTTATCAGGCTTGTTGCATAGTTTGTATCTGTTTTGGATAAAGTTGATTCCTCAAGCCTTTTTATCGCCATAAACGCGAGCCATGCATGACTGTACTGTTTCATATTTTTTGCCCTTTTTATTTTTTTATACGATAATGCCCGGTTAAAGGAAATTCGAAAAGACGATTTTCTTCTTGAGTTCCTCTTCCAATATTGTGAATCACCAACGGAATGTCATCGGGTCCTTTTCTATCGCTTACTATCATAATATGCGGCTGGTTTTGTCCAACTGTGCACGTAACCAGATCGCCGGGAAGATAGTTGTCCTTTTCCTGTGTCACGTCAAGAGAATAGCCTTGCCGTTCGAAATATGTCTTTAGATTCGAGACACGACGATGGTCGATATTTGAATCGGGCTTCTTCAATCCCCATATGTTGGGATATTTGGAAAAAGCGACATTCATGTCCTCATGCACGAGTTTCTGCAGGTCCATATTCATCGCATCTCGAAGAGCGCGGATTACCACGTCAGTACAAACTCCTTTTTCAATAGGCACATCTCCATTCGGGTAAGATAGTGAAGTATAAGCAGAGTCATAATACAATGTTTTGCCGATTTGATTCCTTGCTGCAATGACGATTGGTGATGCCATATACGCGGTGGAGTAGAATCCCATCCTACGTGTAGAATATGTTTCTGGAGCATTGGGAACCGAAAGGGATTCGGATTGAGGCTCTTTACGTTCACAGCCGGTCAATGGAAAACAAATAGCGATTATGAGTAATACAAAATTATCCCTTTGGAATCTCATCATGTCCTTAAAGTCTTAAATTATTGAAGCGGTGGGGCAGCTCATGCTTCGTAGCGAACTACTTCACAGAGTAGCAAACCACAGCCTACAGTTTTATTTTAGGTAGGGTGGGGCTTGCCCCACCTTTCCTATTCACCAAAATTACCTTCTTCAATTTTATTTATCGACTCAAAATCATTTATTCGTCCATAAAAACCTTCTTTTAAATATTTGTTATATGTTGACCATAGCCAATCCCCGGCATGTTGAACCAAACCGTGTTTTACAGGATTATAATGTATGTAATCTATATGATTTTGTAAGTCATGCTCGTCTCGTATCTGGTGTTCCCAAAATCTGCGTTGCCAGATGCAAACTTCTCCTTTGAGTGAACGCGACGGGGATACAGATTTTTTACGCCCGTTAATATTTAAATAAGCTTTACTGAATAGACCTTTAATTGAAGACCATCGTATTGAAAAATCAGAATCATTTTCAGGAAGTTTCCATATACAATGTAAATGATTGTATAACAGACAAAAAGCAATGGTTTCAAATGGATGTTGAGATCTTGTTATATTAATAGCTTCTCGAAGAAAATCACGAGCAGTTTCATTGTGGAATAATTCTTCACGTTTATATGTTACAATCGTAAAGAAATAATATCCTCCCTCGAATTTTGCTCGCTTATAATTTGGCATTATTATTCATATTTGTAATATTGATACGGTGGGGTAGAACCCCACCCTACATTTTTTATATTCGGATCGGGTGGGGCTTGATCCACCTTTCCCTGTTAAATTCGATAATGATTTCAAGTGCCTTGCGGGACAGGGACAAAAGTGGTACGTGGTTTTGAACCGAGTCGTACCGCTGCAAAGACAGTTATAAATAGCAACAGGAAAAATGCTGCGACTACACCGATTATTAATCCTGCGAGCGACGCGTCAGAAAGGCTTCCAATAAATGAAAGGGGCCGTCCCTCTTTGGATATTTTATTGAGTGGTTCCTGCAGAACCAGTAAGTCTTTTAAAGGTTTTTCAAGCCTGGAGACCTGTTCGAGTGAATCTTTTAGTCCCGCAACCTGTACCATAGGTTCCTCTAACTGAGCAAGATTTTTAATGGATTCATCGAGAGCTGCTACACTTTCCATCGTTTGTTTCAATCCAGCGACGTCACGGAGCGGCTGGTTGAGCTGTGCTACGGATTTCAAATCGCTCTGTAAACCTGAAACCTGAATCATTGGCTCTCGCAATTGAGCTACTGAATTCAATGAAGTTGCAAGAGCCGCTACTTCCTGCAATTCGTCCTGTAGTTCGCCGACAATACTTAATGATTCGTTAATATCGGCAACCTTTTCCATAGGCATACTCAGCTCATAAAGTTTGTCCATAGAGTTTTTGAGGTTAGCTACTTTGTCGAATTTCGGTCCCATCGACGCAAGATTAAGCATAGGTTCTTTAAGAGAATTGGTTTCCTTCAGGTTACGCTCAAGGCTTTCCATCTCCTTGTTTATATTCGATATCGCTTCTTTGTGTTCTTCTATAAGTTGATTTGCGGCTTTGATTGCTTTTGTATTTTCCTCAATCAACTTGTTTGTGCCGCATCCGAAACCCAAAACAGCAATAAGAAATATTACGCAGCAAAATATTAATTCCCTTTTCATAGTTTTATCTCCTTATTATTGGATGAGAATTCAATCAGAAAATATACTTAACTTTTCTGATTATTGAAATCATTTATATTATTATCCTTGTTGAGAACTTCTCTAATCTCGATATTCAAGTATATATTCGGTATCTAAGCTCGGCAAGAAAGAAAACGGAATAACTTTAAAATATATCTATAGACTTTGTTTGTCCGGGGTGGGGATAAAATAAGCCTTGTTTAAAGATTTACTGGTATGCCGCGGTCTCGCAGGTATTCTTTCATCTGGCGGATGTTGTAATTTCCGAAGTGTGTAATTGATGCCATAAGTACCGCGTCGGCTCCGCCGTCAACGATTGCGTCGTAAAGATGGTCTAACGCACCGGCACCGCCGGATGCGATTACCGGGATATTAACCGCGTCTGTTACAGCTTTGTTCAGTTCGTTGTCATAACCGGCTTTTGTGCCGTCTGCATCCATACTGGTAAGAAGAATTTCGCCTGCGCCAAGCTCTTCGGCTTTTTGTGCCCATTCTACTACATCAATATCAGTTGGCTGCGAGCCTGCTTTTACGCAAACCTGCCAGTGACCTTTTCTTTCTTTCGAGTGGCGGGCATCAATTGCCAGTACTACACATTGGTTTCCGAATCTTTGAGCGGCTTCCGCGAGTAAATTAGGATTATTAACCGCCGCGGTGTTTACGGATACTTTTTCCGCGCCGCTGCGCAGAAGTTCATCTATCTGCTCGACTGTTTGTATTCCTCCTCCTACTGTGAAGGGAATAAAAACATTTTCGGCGACTTTTTCGACAAGGTGAACTATCGTTTTACGTGAACGAATTGTCGCCGTGATATCGAGAAACACAAGCTCGTCGGCGCCTTCGTCACTATATCTTGCGCCAAGTTCGACCGGGTCACCCGCGTCACGAAGGTTCAGGAAATTCACGCCTTTAACTACACGGTTATCTTTTACATCGAGACATGGAATAATTCTTCGTGTAAGCATTATGAAGAAGCTTTCTTGCAAATGTTATAAAAATTCTTTAATACCTGTAAACCGGACTTGCTGCTTTTTTCCGGGTGGAACTGCACGCCGTAAATATTGGCCTTCTGGACGGACGCGACAATGTCCATTCCGTATTCGGTATATGCTATTTTTGTCTGCTTATCGTTCGGTTGTGCATGGAATGAGTGTGCGAAGTAGAAGTGCTTTTCGCTTCCGAGTCCTTCGAACAAATCCATACCTTTCGGGAACTTCACAAGGTTCCAACCCATGTGCGGAATAACTCTGCCTTCCGGGATTGCAACTACATTGCCGGAAATAAGTCCGAGACCTTTATGGAGTCCATATTCAGTGCTGGTTTCAAAAAGCATCTGGTAGCCAACG
>CAZMPL010000136.1:0-8770 GCA_964567805.1 uncultured Pirellulales bacterium
GATTCATGAAATGATGGTATGGAACTATAACCATTCATATAATTACCGTTTCGGCTTCAGAAAAGTCGTTGTTCAGTATTCCGAAGACGGCAACGATACATGGATAGATATATCTGATGTAAATGAGTTTAAAAAAGCTACAGGAAAAAATGATTATCAGTGCAATAATTTTGTTGATTTCAATGATGTTGTCGCCAAATCAGTACGTATTGTTGCCTCAAGCAACTGGAAAGAAGCATCCTCATCCAAGAGTTATGGCTTAGCTGAGGTTCGTTTCATGTATATTCCGGTTTGGCCAAGAAATCTTTCTCCGGCAGATGATGCGACAAATGTT
Source organism: uncultured Pirellulales bacterium (assembly GCA_964567805.1). GTDB lineage: Bacteria > Planctomycetota > Phycisphaerae > Sedimentisphaerales > Anaerobacaceae > JAFGPS01. The sequence continues at coordinate 335 of CAZMPL010000136.1, forward strand.
CCTTTTGATGCGAAACTTATCTGGCGAAGAGGCAGAGAAGCTCTTACTCATAATGTTTTCTTTGACACAAATGAAGCAGTCGTTACGAACAGGGCAGTTGCTCCTATAGCTTTGGATGTAACCAGCTATTCACCGGTACTTCGTGTGGGAAGAACCTATTACTGGCTTGTTGATGAAATCAATTCCAATATGGTACCTTCTGTATGGTCGAGTGATGTTATGAGTTTCAAAACGCCTGATAGTATCCTGATTGATGGTTTTGAGATCGGTTATGGAAATGATCAGGGAGTTAATGCAGTATTTGACACATGGAAAGATGGAAGTTCAGGTTCTAACGGTTCATATATGGGTAGGACTAGCTCTCCGTTTTTACATGTAATCAACCATGCCGGCGGACATTCTGCACCAATGAAATATGACAATATAAATTACGATTATTCCGAAGTGAAGGCTGATACTTCCAAACTTTTGAATGGTTCAGATTGGTCTATCGGTTTACCTTCGACACTTACAATATGGTTCAGAGGTGATTCTAACACAGTTGAAGTTGGTGATCTGCAGTTGTATTGCAAAATAGGCGGTCAAACTGCATATTACAACGGCTCGCTTGATATACTTGTGACAGACATGTGGCGAAGATTTGATATAAATCTTGATACTCTTGGCGTTAACCTTAAAAATGTTCCTGATATTACAATAGGTATCAAGACCGTTGGTTCAAAAGGCAGCGAAGGTGTAATTTATCTTGATGATATTATGCTTACTGGCACTGAGCCTGTAGTTGCATACCCGGAGATTATCATTCAGGCTGAAGATTGTGTCACCATCTTGCCACCTATGGAGGTCAATGATGTTATTGACGGAGCCATGGGCGGTAAATGCATTCACGTTCAATCAGGTACAGTGAGTGATCTCAACGAACCACCTACTGATGGTATTGTAACTTATGAGGTTGATTTGGATGGCGGCCAGTATGTAATTTGGGGTCGTGTGATTATTGGAACTACAAACCAGGATTCTTTCTGGGTTACAGTTGATGGAGCTGCAGCTAATCAGGGACTGACAAACGGCTGGTGTCAGTGGAATAACATACCAAGCGGAGCCAATTGGCATTGGGATGATGTTCATGTTGTCGGAGCCAATAATAGTACTCCTGCCGTAACGTGGACAATACCAGCCGGTAAAGCTACTATTAGAATCGCTTATCGTGAATCTGAAACGAATCCTCCGAAGCTCGATGCCTTGATGATTCAGAAAGTAGGTAATTAACGGATTATCGAGACTGGATTAAGTTATATAGCTTTTGCTGTATAACGTAAGATAATTATAATTGAGAATTAAAGGTCTATGCTGAATATTTTTGGTATAGACCTTTTTTTGTTTTAAAAATGATTATGATTATTTGTTTTGTTCTTATTGTATTGAAAGGTATAATAGCGAATTTATTGCAAAGAAAAGAGGTGCAAAGTGACAAATAATCATAATTATGTTCATGGATATTCTGAAAGAGAAAATCAACGGCTCGTTGATCAAGCGACAACTTTAACGGATTTATTACATCATGATACAAAATACCCTTCAGGTTCTTTAGTACTTGAGGCAGGCTGTGGAGTAGGGGCACAGACTATTACTCTGGTTAAAAACAATCCAGAGACGAATTTTGTTTGTGTTGATATTTCAGAGAAGTCTCTAAAAGAAGCACAAAGCCGCATTGAATCAGCAGGTTTTCATAAAGCCAAATTTCAAAAAGCTGATTTATTCAATCTTCCTTTTGAGGATAATAAATTCGATCATATTTTCGTATGTTTTGTTCTGGAGCATATGAAAAAGCCAAAGGATATTTTGCTGAATCTTAAAAGAAAGTTGAAACAAGGTGGTACTATTACTGTCATTGAAGGCGACCATGGCTCGGCATATTTTTATCCTGACAGCAAATATGCAAGACAAGCGATTCAGTGTCTTATTGAACTTCAGGCTGAAAAGGGCGGCGATTCACTTATCGGCAGAAGATTATACCCGCTATTATGTGAAGCAGGATTCAATAACGTGACTGTTTCGCCACGAATGGTTTATGTAGATTCGAGCAAACCCGAATACGTCGAAGGTTTTACTAAAAACACTTTTACCGCAATGGTCGAAGGAGTTGGTGAAGAAGCTATCGGCGCAGATCTCATGGACACAATAGAATGGGAAAAGGGTATTTCGGACCTGTATCGTACAGCGGAAAAAGACGGAACGTTCTGTTATACTTTTTTCAAAGCAGTTGCGTATAAATAATAAAAATATGTATAAACATAAATATTGGAAAAACGACAAATGGCTCAAAGGGAAAAAAGAAGACAGTGTGATATTGAAAAAAATTATCCGGCAAAACAATTTGTCACCAAGCTGCGTCGTCTTGCCGACTGTATTGAACAGAATAACAGGTTCCGGATACAAGTAGCAGGAGAGCGAGTTTCAGTTCCGCCTGATGCGGATATAAACATCGAGCATGAGCGGGAGGAAGGGACAGAAGAAATCGAATTTCAGCTTAAATGGTCAATTTCTGAATAATACTACCTTTTATTATGGGAGAATCAATATGAAACCATCAATAGGATTTATAATTACATTTTTTGTCATAATGGGTTTTGTTATGATTAATATTGCACTTCAAAGTAACATTCGCAGGAAATTGCTTGATTTAAGAAATAAACAAATAATGAGTTATGTACAGATGATCGAAGGTTTCAAAGAAGAATTAAAAAGAAATCCAGATGAAACTATTTCTAAATCAGATCTTGCTGCTTTTACAGAAATGAACTTTTACCAAAGCCAAATTGATAAACTATATATGGAAAATGACCTTGAACTTGCTAAAGGTTATCCGAAGGTTTTTCCTGATTATTTGCTTTTAATATTAATTTTATGGATGTCTTTCCAATTAGATAAAATTTATAAGCAAATTAATAAACAGGCAGAATAGGGCATAATTTGGAAAAATTATGTAAATATGGTGATTTCCCTTTTAAGGCAGCTTTGATTCATGGCGGCCCGGGAGCGGCGGGGGAGATGGCCCCTGTTGGCCGGGAATTGTCTCATTATACAGGTATTCTGGAACCGTTTCAGACAGAATATACGATTGAGGGACAACTTGATGAGTTAAAATCTACACTTGAAAAATATGCCGATTTACCAGTCATTCTGATTGGTTATTCATGGGGAGCATGGTTAAGTTTTATTTTTGCTTCTCAATATTCTGGATTGGTATCAAAATTAATACTTGTCAGCAGCGGTCCTTTCGAACAAAAATACGCCGATAAAATAATGGAGTTAAGATTAAGTCGCTTGAATACAACGGAGAGACTGCAAGTGACAAATCTCCTTAAACAATTGGATAATACAAATCTTCTCGATAAAAATGAAATATTTGCAAAACTTGGTAAAATTATTATAAAAGCGGACACTTTCGAATCAATAGAATATCCTGAGGAAAAAATAGACTGTAATTATGAAATTTATGAAAATATCTGGAGACAAGCTTCGCAGATGAGAAAAAGCGGCAAGCTTCTGGAATTTGCCGATAATATAAAATGTCCCGTAATCGCAATTCATGGCGACTATGACCCGCATCCTTATGATGGAGTAAAAGAACCCTTGTCAAAGTATATAAAAGATTTCCGTTTCGTGCTTCTCGAAAATTGCGGCCATAAACCATGGGTAGAAAAATATGCAAAGGACAAATTTTACGAAATATTAAAAAACGAGTTATGAAAATATTTTACTTGAATCCTGTATAAAAAAACAATAATGTATTCGAGTTAGTGAGTTTGCTTGATGTATAAAAGAGGCCAGAGATGTATCGTTGTCCTTCGTGCAGCACAGAATTAATGAAAAGTACAAGTCCTTTTGGCATGTACTGGTCATGCCCGGTTTGCATGGGTAAAGCTGTATCCCTAAGCGTTATAAGGCAAGCTATTCCTGAGCCAATAATTAATGAATTCTGGCGAAAAGTCACTTCCATAGAACACTCTCAAAAGAAAGCATGTCCGGCCTGCAATAAGTTAATGTCCGAAGTGCCGATTGATATTAATAACGAAGTGTTTGAGTATATCGATATATGCAGGACGTGCTTTTTTATATGGTTCGATTCTGATGAATTCGAAGCTCTGCCGCAGGTGGAAATACCTGAAGAAGTAATTGAGAATTTACCATATGAAGTAAGATTGGCTTTGGCTGAGTACAATATCGAACAGATTGCTACACAAAGGGGAAAAGAAATCGAAGCAGAACAAGTCAAAAAAGAAATATCTGTCGAATTATTAGTTGTTGCTGTTGTATTATTAATAATCTTTAAAAGAACAATATGAAATTAACCGCATGAGAACTGATTTCATAGATTATATGAATTTATATGTATAATTGTCCTGATTGCAAAAAACAATTAAGTAAAAGCTCGAGTCCTTATGGTATCATTTGGATATGTCCCACATGTTCAGGGAAAGCTATTTCTGTTTACGTGCTTAAGAGAGTTATTCCGGAAAACATCATAAATAAGTTGTGGGAAAGAGCAAAATCTGGTCAATATAAAGCCCGCAGAAAATGTCCGATTTGCGAGAGACCTTTTCCTGAAGTTCCTGTCGTTCATGAAGACAAAACAATATATCTTGATATTTGCGCACAATGTCATTTTATATGGTTTGATGGCCAGGAATATGAATCCTTACCAAAACGCCCAAAAGGAACTGAAAAAGAATTATCGCCGGAAGCCCAAAAAGCTTTGGCACAATTCCAATATGAAATGGCATCGGGAAATTTTAAAAATGTTTACGATGATAAATGGCTTGATATTGGAGAGATTGTTATCGAAACTGTTTTATACCTGATATTTTCGAGGTTCAAATGAATTATGAAAATATGTATAGAATAATAATCGGATAAATAGCCATGATTAAAGAAATGATAAATCAACTTGAAAAAGAAATTAAAAAAATCTCCGGTTGTGATAAGCCGCAGGTAGAGAGAAGATACCATAAGGATGATCAGTATGTTTGTTATGGTTTGAAAACTTCTGACTTTCATAAGATGATGCAAGAATACAGGTCTCGTTTTCTGGAGTTTTCTCTTGAAGAGCGGCTTGAGCTTGCTGTAAAACTGCTCGAAACACGGATTGGTGAACTGGGACATGCGGGAATTTATATTTTTACAATAAGCTGCAAACAGTTAAAACCTGAACATTTTCCTATGCTTGATGCGGCCGCAGATGAATTCACAAGCTGGACACATGTTGATGTGCTAAGTACAAAAGTCACTCCGACTTTATTATTTAACTTTCCAAAACAAATGCTGAATTTTCTCGATAAATGGAATAAATCTCAGAATAGATTCAAACGCAGGGCAAGTGTCGTGACTTTTATTCAGAAGGTTGCAAAGTCGGGTAAATTTCTTGATGATGCTTTACGTTTATGTGAAAATCTTGTCTGGGACGAAGAAGATATAGTCAGGAAGGGTGTTGGCTGGACCTTAAAAGTAAATATGGATTATTCGCGGGATAGAGTTCTTGAATATGTAAAAGACCTGCGTAGAAGGGGAGTTTCATCGACTATTACACTTTACGCGATAGAGAAACTTCCTGCTGATATTAGAAAAGAAGTTTTAAAAATCAAAAAAGAGTAAGGTAATACTTACTCTTTCTTGAATTATTATATAAAAATACCAGTTTTTTCTGGTATGCTGTTCAGCTAATAAGTTTTTGATCTATTAACTTTTTGCAGTCTGTAATTGTTTGCGGTTGAAAACAATTTCTTCAGCGATTTTTTGCGGTACGCGGCTGTAACGTGACATTTCCATCGAGAAAGTCGCCATACCCTTGCTCATGCTGCGAACGTTTGTCGAATAACCAAACATATTCGCCAACGGAACTTCAGCATTGATTACGCAAATATTGTCACGAACAAATGTTTCCATAATAATCCCACGCCTGCTGTTCAAATCGCCGACGATAGTACCCTGAAATTCCTGTGGTGTCTCGACTTCAACCTTCATAATAGGTTCCATCAGGCAAGGTTTGCTATTTCTGAATGCTTCGATAAAAGCGTCACGTGCTGCAACACGGAAAGCCATTTCGCTCGAATCAACGGCATGGAAAGAGCCGTCATCAAGACACATCTTGCATCCGATTACTTCATAACCCGCCAGAGGTCCTTTTTTCATAGCCGCCTGGAATCCTTTATTAACCGCAGGGATATATTCGCCCGGTATTCTTCCGCTTACGATATTATCCTCGAATTCATATGTGCTTTTCGAACCACTTTCGAGCGGAATCAAGCGGCCGACAACATGCGCATATTGGCCGGAACCGCCGGTTTGTTTTCTATGTTTGTAGTTATATTTGGATTCGGCTGTTGGCGCTTCGCGATAGCTTACGCTTGGATTTCCAACCTGAACCTGTGCTTTGTATTCACGACGCATGCGCTCAACATACACATCCAGGTGCAGTTCACCCATACCAGCGATAATTGTCTGGCTGGTTTCCGGGTCAGTTGAAACTCTAAATGTTGGGTCTTCCTTCATAAAGCGATTCAGAGCTTTTGCCATACGTTCTTTATCAGCATTTGTTGCTGGAGTGATTGATAAACTGATAACCGGCTCTGCTACAAAAATACTTTCGAGTGAATAATTGATTCCCACGCCGCAAAGTGTATCGCCGTTGGCACATTCGACGGAAAGAAGAGCAACAATATCACCTGGACCGGCATCCTGAATATCTTCACGATTTTCCGCATGCATTCTAACTATACGGCCGATACGAACTGTTTTACCTGTTCTGGCGTTAACGTACGTTCCGCCGCGTGATAATTTTCCCTGGTAAACTCGTGTATAACTGAGCTGGCCAAATTGATCATCAGTAATCTTAAATACCATTCCTACCATTGGAGCATCAGGATCAGAGGATAAAGGTATTTCTGTACCTGCATTGTCATGGTCACGAGCAAAACTTACTCTATCTATCGGGCTTGGCAAATATTGACAAACCGCATTCATTAGAGGCTGAACACCCTTATTCTTAAAAGCCGAACCCATCATTACCGGTACTATTTCACGATTGATTGTCGCGCTTCGTATTACTTTGCGTATAAGGCTTTCGTCAATTTGCTGGTCTTCAAGAAGCATTTCCATCATACAGTCATTAAACATGCTCAATGACTCAAGCATATTATGACGAGCTTTTTCCGCGGCGGATTTGTATTTTTCCGGTATTTCGCTGGTGACTACACGTTCGCCGTTACTGCCTTCGAAAGTAAGAGCCTTCATTGTAACGAGGTCAATTACACCTTCAAAGTTTTCACTTGTTCCCATATTCATTTGAATTGGTACAGCATTAAGAGCGAGTTTTTCTCTTATGTCACGAATTACTCGTTCCGGGTCTGCGCCTGTACGGTCCATCTTGTTTATAAAAGCGATTCTCGGTACGCGATAACGCTTCATCTGCTGGTCAACTGTAAAAGACTGGCTTTGTACGCCGCCTACGGAACAAAGTACCATTATTGCTCCGTCGAGAACACGCAAAGAACGTTCGACTTCTACAGTGAAATCAACGTGACCTGGGGTATCAATCAGATTAATTGATATGTCCTGCCAGTTTACCTGTGTTGACGCTGAATTTATAGTAATGCCGCGTTCGCGCTCAAGCTCCATAAAATCCATGGTTGCGCCGTTTTTGCAGTCGCCATCGTGAACTTCCTGCATACGATGAATTCTGCCAGAATAATAAAGAATACGCTCACTAAGCGTAGTTTTACCCGAGTCAATATGTGCCGAGATACCGATATTTCTAATTTTACTGATCTTTTCCATGTTACTTTTGTTTCTTCTTAAATTTTTTCATTTTTTATTTTTTAAAGCTTATCCCTTAGTCGGTCAAAATGACATAAGTCTTTATGACCTTACTCATTTAGAGGAATTATACTATAGGGAGGATAAACAATATCTTCTATAAATAAGGATAAAAACAACATGTTATAATAGTATTAATGCAATGTCAAGAAAATATTAATATTGTTCAATATTTTTTGATAAAATTTTAGAAAAAAGTAAAATTTCCTCTTTTCTATGGCATAAAATGGCAATTTGGGGGTAAAATAGCCTCCGGAGTCAAGTTTTTTGAAATTTTTTCGGGCTTAAGGAATCTATATTATAAAGTCATTAGCCGGATTGACTAAAAATTTGATTATTATTGCAATATGAGGATAAAAAACTTATGCACGTACGAGAGGTTCTTTTTACATTGGCGGCTGTAATCTTCTCACTAAACACTGTCTTTGCAAATAATGAAAAATCAGTAAAAATTGCCCTTATAGCTGAAAAAACCTCGAATTTTGATAAATCTCTCCTGATTTCCATGCTTGAAGTGGAATTATCACAAAAGGAAGGCGTTAAGCTGCTTGAACGAGCCGC
>CAZMPL010000137.1:0-1594 GCA_964567805.1 uncultured Pirellulales bacterium
CTGAAATCAAAATTATAATAAAACAAATATTATTAAAACGCGCAGTTTTATCAATCCAGTTATCAAGCTTCGCCTTTTCTATATGAAGTATCTTATGGAATGGAGAAAGCAAATTTAAGATCACTGATAACAATATACCTCCCAAAAACAAACATAAAAAAACGAGTACTAACAACATTTTGCTTGTAATCACCATTGGACTTGTACTTATTGAAGTCCACAGAAAAAAGTAGAGAGCAGAATCAGCATTAGCACTGGCAATCTCTGGCACAGAAGGTACAGGAACCACCCACCCAACAGAGTTTACATCTACAGTTTGCGGATATTCATATTTACTCTGGAGAATTAAAGTCTCAAAGTCATTATAATGAATAAGAAAAGCTCTTTGGTATGGGATTCTAGCTGGAATCCCGTCAGGAATATACATTTTGCCGTCACCAAAAGCATTTCCCTGTAAAATGCAGATAAAGAGGATTGTAAGTATATATCTTAACTGAGATTTCCTATTTAAACGCTTATAACACATAATATTCTCCATGAACCATATACTATCAAAATTATTTCCATTTGTCACAAACAATTTGGGAAATCCGGATTTAGAACAGTTTAAATAATCTTTTCTTAGCTCTGGATTTTCTTTATATTTTTCTGTTATACTATCGCATATGATAGAATTAATAGATACACATAGCCACCTGGTATATGAACCTTTAGCGGGCGAAATAGAAAATGTAATCGCTCGCAGCAAAGAAGCGGGCGTGACAAGCTGGATTAATGTCGGAACAGACTCGGAACATAACCATAAAGCGATTGATATGGCTAATAGATTCGAGCATATGTATGCGGCTATAGGAATTCATCCTCATTATGCGGACCAGATGACCGGAGAAATAGTTGCCGAACTGAAACAGCTCGCTGCAAGTGAAAAAGTAATCGCAATAGGCGAGACCGGCCTGGATTTTCATTATAACTTTTCGAAACAACCTGACCAGAGACGGGCATTCGAGGCTCATTTGCATATCGCTCAGGAAATGAATCTGCCGGTTGTGATTCATTCACGGGAAGCTTTCGATGAAACAATGGAAATACTGGACAATTTTGTACGTGTAAATGGAAATCTTAAAGGAGTGGTTTTTCATTGCTATAGCGAAACCGCGGAACGCGCAAGGATTATTCTCGATTACGGATTTTATGCTTCATTTACCGGTGTAGTAACATTCAAAAATGCCGAGTCGATTCGTAAAGCGGCTCAAGTCATTCCGGTTGATAGGATGATGATTGAGACTGATTGCCCTTATATGTCGCCGGAACCGATGAGAAAGCAGAAAGTGAATGAGCCTGCTCTTATGATTCATACAGCGAAATTTTTGGCGCAACTCAAAAATATGGAGCTTGAAGATTTTGCGGCGAAGGTAACTGAAACAAGCAAATCATTTTTTGACTTGCCGTGAATTTAGTATTTTTATGAATAAAAATGCTACTTTAATTTGATTGTTAAGGGTGGCAGCCTCAAGCGAAGCTTGGGGATGTTTTTATAAATTTCTCCATCCCCAAAACCGTTGGTTTTGAGGCTGCCACCCTAATTTATAATAAC
>CAZMPL010000137.1:1604-8758 GCA_964567805.1 uncultured Pirellulales bacterium
TGCCCATGCATTCATGGGCTGGAAGCCCATGACACGAATTATGGATTTTGGTGTAACACAAAAAAAACAGGATGAGCTTGAAAAAAGAATGGCCTCGCTTGGTATTCGTGAGCAGGACATTGAGGAAAAATTCATTCGTTCTTCCGGCCCAGGCGGCCAACATGTGAACAAAACATCAAGTTGTGTCTATATCAGGCATATTCCGAGCGGTCTTGAAATAAAAGTGCAGCGAGAACGTTCACAAGGCTTAAATCGTTATTATGCCAGAAAAAGATTGTGCGAGCTTATCGAAGAGGAAAAGCTTGGCAAAAAAAGTCCGGCAGCACTTAAAGCAGAAAAAATCCGCAAGCAAAAACAAAGACGAAAACGCCGCAGTAAACAAAAAGATGTTTTATAGGACTATTATATTTAAACACTCTTTATAAATGTTTTAGTATCAGGAACAGAATAAATTCAGCCTTTCATAGTGCTTATTTAGCTTGTGTTCCTGGTAGTCATTCCATGATTCACGAGTATTGAAACGGAAAGTAGGCCAGCCTTGCTCTGGATTTTCCAGGTGTTCATTGATGAAATCTTCGGTTTCATCCTTTGCCTTTCGGCCTAACGAAATGTCATCTTCATTATACATATTAATAGCTCTTTACTCTCAAGTTATATTTTTTATTATTCTCTATATATAGACGCTCAAAGTGGTGGTTAGTTACAAAAAATATTGTGATTTTATAAATATTTCTATTTTTACTAAGATTGAAGTGAATTTTTTAACAGGTTATAGTATGATATTACCAAATGTCCATAAGAAGTATGGTGGCGTTTATTAGTATTAAAAGGGGGTTTTTTGAGGCTGATTTGACTTTTTCAGGATTACGGGTATATAAATGTAGTTGAAAAACACATTCTCTAAAGCAGTTTTGGGGCAGCCGTCTTATGCGGCCTTCTCGGGAGGTGTAGCAGGAATAATCCACTTATTGGTGGTTTTGTATTATTATGGCAGGGATGTTTGACAACCGAATTGTATTGGAAATTCAGCAGGCAAATGACATTGTTGATGTTATAAGTGAGCATGTGAGCCTGAAAAAAAAGGGACATGAGATGGTCGGTGTATGCCCATTTCATGATGACCATAAGCCAAGTATGAACGTTAGCAGTGTAAAACAGATATTTAAGTGTTTCGCTTGCGGTGCCGGAGGCGATGTATTTAAATTCGTCCAGATGCGCGAAAATCTCAGCTTTCCGCAGGCAATTGAAAGATTAGCCGAGCGTGCTGGGATACAACTTCCAAAGAAAAATCAGCAATTCAAGTCCGCATCTAATTCCAGCAGAGCGGTTCCCGGCTCACAGGCCGATGTCGATCCGAACAAACTGGCAAAAATAAACGATTGGGCTGCCAGGCAATTCCAGAAGAATCTGAATGACCCGATTAAAGGGAAAATAGCACGCGATTATCTGGCTCAGAGGAAAATCAGCCCGGAAAGCATAGAAAAATGGCGCATAGGCTATGCAGCGAACTCTAACGATGATTTAATCGAATTAGCGAAGTCGTTAAAAGTGCCTTACAAATTCCTTGAGCAGGCTGGCTTGGTTGTCTCTCAGAATATGGATAAGTTTGTAAACCGTCTTATGTTTGCAATTACCGATGTAACCGGAAGGGTGATTGGTTTTGGAGGCAGGACTCTTGACGGCACAGGCGCGAAATATGTAAATTCGCCGACTACAGTTCTTTTTGACAAGAGCAATACCTTGTATGGTCTCGAACAGGCCCGTCTTGAAATGGTTTCAACTGAAACCGCGGTTGTAGTCGAAGGATATACAGATTGTATTATGCCGCACCAGTTTGGCTGCAAAAATGTAGTCGCGACTCTTGGTACGAGTTTTACATCAGGACATGGAAGAATCCTGAGAAGGTATGCGAAAAAAGTAATTTTAATATATGATAACGATACAGCCGGCATCGAAGCGGCTAACAGAGCTCTCGATGTTTGCCTTTCACAAAAGATAGACATTAAAATTGCCTCAATACCGGAAGGAAAAGATCCCTGCGATTATATTTTGTCAGCAGGGAAAGAAGCTTTTGAAAAGCTCATGAACAACGCGATTGATGTTTTTCAGTTCAAGTGGGACCGTCTCAAAGAAAAGTTCAGTAATGAGGAAACGGTTGCCGGAAAGAAAGCAGCGATAGAAGAATATTTGCAGTCTATTGCGACTGGTTTTAATTCCGGAAATGTACCCGCGATTGAGTTCGGCTTACGTGTGAATCAAATTTCCACAATTATCGGATTGGATAGTAAGCAGATTACTATAGAGCTCAATAAACGTATCAAGCAAATAGCAATTGCTACCAGGAGAGAATCAGGCGAACAAAAAAATTCCAAAATAGATTATGGCAAAGGACGATACGCCGCCGCTCAGCGCGAAGTTTTGGAAGTTCTCCTTAACAAGCCGTCGTTATACGAAGGCGTTCGATGGATTATTACAAAAGATACTTTTGATATTCCGATATTGGTAAGTATCGCATCGCTTTTATTCAATATTTTGAACGAAAGCTTGCATATTACAATAAAAGAAATATTGGCAAGAATTGAATCGGTCGAATTAAGTGCATGTATAATGGAACTTGCACAGGCTGGTGAGAAAAAAGGAAATTATGAACCTCGCCTTGCTGATGCAATAAAAATTCTCGAACTGCATAAAGAGGGGCAGAAAAGTAAATCAATTACGACCAAAGCAGAGCGTGATGAAAAAATCCTAAATGATTATAAAAACAGGGGAAAGGAAAATCTCTACAGCGTTGGTATGTAACGAACATACAAATAACCGCAATCGTAAACTTAATAGAGAAAAAGTATTCTAATTTCAATAAAGATGTTAATAAACAAGAATTGTTTGTGAAGTATATAAAACCTAATTTAAAGGAAAACAAGTAGTGGCAAGAAAGAAAACGAAGGATAAAGAAAAAGTTCAGGAAGAAGAAATAAAAAATCCTATGGACATGGAAGAAGAAGATACGCCGGAAATGAAAGACGGCAAGGATCCTGAACAGCAAATTAAACTGCTCATAAAGAAAGGTGAGAAAAAAGGATTCCTTACTTATGAAGAAATAAATGAAGAATTGCCGGATGACGCTATCAGTCCGGCTCGTCTTGACAAATTATTAGCTACTCTTGACGAAAAAGGTATAAACCTTGTCGATGAAGCTGATGTAGAGCATGGAATTGATAAAGAAGACGAAGATTTTGATGAAGAAATTGTCGGAGAAGAACCGGAGTTGGAAGGTGATCTAAAAGATGATGATGAGCTTCTTGAAAGACAGCTTGTCGGCGAAGAAGCCTCAAGGCGAATCGATGACCCAATCAGAATGTATCTTACACAAATGGGTCAGATACCGCTTCTTACGAGAAAATCGGAAATTACTCTTGCCCGAAAAATTGAAATTGCCAGGATGGCTTTCCGACGAAAAATGCTTCAGAGCGATTATTGTGCACGGAGCGCCGTCGAATTATTCCAATATGTACACAATGGAACAATGTCTTTTGACCGAACGATTAAAGTCGGAACTGAAAATCCTCAGACAAAGAATGTTATCAAGAAACGCATTCCAGTAAATCTTGAGACAGTCGAAAAACTCCTGAAAATTAACCAGGGATTGTTTAAGCAGATTACAGAAGCACAGGATCAGGAAAGTGAATCTGTTAAACAGGCTATAAGGCAGTCTCGAAGAATCAAACGTAAAGTTGCCACTCTACTCGAAGAGCTTAGTTTGAGAACAAGCAGAATTCAGCCTATTAAAAATAAGCTTCACGGTATGTGTGATAAGATGAATCAACTGGAAACGACTATTAACGCGGGACCAAAAGACCAGATTACTCAGGATGATATCGAAGCGATGAAGCAGGAGCTTAAAGGACTCCAGGATTTGGTAATGGAGACACCGAAGCAGCTTGAAAGAAGACTGAATATTCTGGAAAGAGTCTTTACTCAATACGAAAGTACAAAACGTTTGCTCTCCAGCGCGAACCTTAGGCTCGTTGTTTCAATTGCCAAGAAATATCGTAACAGGGGCCTGAGTTTTCTTGACCTTATACAGGAAGGTAATACGGGTCTTATGAGAGCCGTAGATAAATACGAATACCGCAGAGGTTATAAATTCAGTACATACGCGACATGGTGGATTCGTCAGGCAATCACCCGCGCTATAGCGGACCATGCCAGAACGATTCGTATTCCTGTTCATATGATTGAGACAATGAGCAGGCTAAGAACTGCTGGAAAAGTCCTGCACCAGAAACTTGGACGAGAACCAACAATCGAGGAAATAGCCGAAGAAGCAAAAATGAGTGTAGGCGAAACTCGCCGAGTTATGAAAATCTCCAAGCACCCGATAAGCCTGGACAGGCCTATTGGTGAAAGTGACGATAGCTACTTCGGTGACTTTATCGAAGATGATGACGTCGATTCACCTGTAGCTTCAGCTACTCAGGAAATGCTAAAAGACAGAATTGATTCAGTCTTGAAAACACTCTCTTATCGTGAACGCGAGATTATTAAACTGCGTTACGGTATTGGTGACGGCTATACATATACTCTTGAAGAAGTAGGAAGAATTTTCAAAGTTACACGCGAACGAGTAAGACAGGTCGAAGCAAAAGCTATTCGCAAACTTCAGCATCCTGTTCGCGCCAGAAAGCTTGAAGGATTCCTTGACCATAAATCCGCGTGAAAGTCGAAACTTGTCATCCTGAGTGAAACGAAGGATCTGGCTTACGAAAGTAATTTATGTTGCGATTGCAAGTACTTACTCGGTAGCCAGATACTTCACTTCGTTCAGTATGACAATTGAGCCTTTAATCAGTTTTGATTATGTAAATAAAAAAGCTTCGCCCGAAATGGACGAAGCTTTTTTTATATCCGTATGAAATTATATTATCTGACAGCTTTAACACCGCCGCCTTTAAGTGCTCTGTTTACCTCGGCGGTAATTTCTTTTTCTTCGACACATGTCACGTCACCCGGTGTTTCCTGGACGAGAACTCCGTGAGCCGCTCCCCAGTTAACTGCGGTTGTGAGATCCTTGCCTTTTAATAAAGCCGCGAGTACGCCGGAAGCGAATGAATCACCGCCGCCTGTTCTGTCTCTAATCGGGACATTTTCGCGAACCGGAGCTTCATAGAATGTGTCATTCAATACATCATAAAGAATTGCGCCCCAGCCAATCATGTCGGCGTTATGAGCACCTCGCCATTGTGTGCCTATCAGGCTCAGGTTTGGTAAATCTTTTGCGACTCTCAGAACAGTTTGCTTGTACGATTCCGCCCATTCGGCGAAAGTTGCTTTTTTCGCGACTTTAGTTTCATAGCCAAGAGCATCCGCAAGGTCAGAATCATTACCAACAAGCATTCCAAGGTATGGTGCGAGTTTCTGATTTATGGATTTTGCTTTATTTTTATCAGGTTCGACTTTTGATCTGTAGTTCAAATCCGCTGATACGAAAGTTCCATACTCGGCTGCTTTCTGAGCCGCTTCAATTGCAAGCTCGCCGGTTTTGGGGCCGATTAAAGTGAGAATTCCACCTGTATTGAAAATTCTCACGCCTTGTTTACCGAACAAATCATCGAAATCAAAATCACCGGGCTTGAGCATTCTTGCCGCTGTATTGCCGCGATAGTATGTGGTTTCCGATGGTAATACACCTGCGCCGTTATATGTGAAACTTATACCGTTACACAAGGTACCTTTTTTATCTGTTGAGTATTTCGAGCCGTCATTGCTCGTGTTCCACCAGATGAATTTGCTCGTATCGACACCGAGTTCTCTCATCTGGTTTCTTATATTATGCCCGATGACATCATCGACCAGTGCTGTAAGAACGGCTGCTCTTAATCCAAAAGTATAAGCTAAGCCGCATGCAACGTTGGTTTCGCCGCCGCCCTGTGAAATTCTCACATTATCTCTTACTCTCGCGGTGGGAATATCCCTGGGATCGAGTCTGAGCATTACTTCGCCCATCGACACACCATCATAGCGGCAACTTTCCGCCGATTTTATATTTGTATATTTTACTGCTTGTGCCATTATATTTCCTTCGAAATCTGTAATTTGTTAATACTTTACAACATTATCAAGAAAAAATGTTACCATCGAAAACCGTTTTTCTCAAGCAAAAAACATGTGATTCAGAAGTGTTATTAATTAGTATTGTGCATAAACATAGAATCCCGGCTGGATAAGTAATACTTCCTCATCGTGCTTTCTTTTTTCATTAATCTGAGATTCGGTATATGCCATATCTTCGGTACCTATTACAGTACCCCAATGGAAAAATCCGCCGCCATGTCCGTTGTATATCAAAGGATTTCCAAATTCATCTATAGATATTCTAAAATAACCGGCTTTTTTCAAAAACGTGGGAAATTCATCATAAGATATTTCTTTCTTAAACTTTACACGTCCATCGGAAATGTTGTTTGCATCAATGATTGTTTTCAGCCAAGCTTGAGCATCTTGTATTTTGATTTTTCTTGTTATTTGGTCTCGATAGCCGCATAAAAAAGGATCTTTGGAATTCCAGATGATGCGAAGAAAAAAGAAAAAAGATAAGAATAAAATAATCGGCAGGCAAATTTCAAAAAGAATAAGAAGTCTCTTTTGGAGAATGTTTTTCCTGAATAATCGTACAATGTTTACAAGAAAGAAATTTAAGAATGTACCTAAAGTGGCAAATAAACTCAAAAAATATACACCAGCAGGATGTATATTCAATCTCCCGCAAATATAACTTACTAATCCCGATGGAAAAAGAATGATAAGAATAATTGTCACAACAATACAAAAGATATCCCAATTATCAATGTAGAATTTTAAGGTCTTTTTAGAAGGAGATTCAGTAATAGTATTTTCTTTGTCATCCATTCAATCTATCCTTAAAGTTTACAAGATTAATCCATTTCAACATAAACTCCGGGTGCAACCGGTAACCAGAAAAGAGCATGTTCTTCATAATATTCCGAATCTGGAAATGGTGCATCTTCCATACCAATAATAAGACTCCAATGTGAAATTGAAGCTCCGCAAAACTGTACAATTTCGGGATTCCCATCTTGCCTGCAAAAAATTTGAAAACTCCGCCGTATCTGATAGGTTTCAGGCAATCAGGTAAA
>CAZMPL010000138.1:0-8726 GCA_964567805.1 uncultured Pirellulales bacterium
AATGTCCATAGTATTGTTTTCTCAAGAATTCTACGGCTCCAATTCTCTCTTCCGGAGACCTGCTCAACCAGTACTTCAAGTCGTCCTTTTCCTTTTGCCATTGCGAGAGAGAACATTTTGATATTACCTTTTTTATCATAAATTTATGTTAATAAGTAAATCCTTATGCGTAAAGAATATTATTAAATGAATATTGTCCTTTGTTATTCTTTTTCTCTGAAGATTTTTGCGCCGAGGGGGTTTAGCCTTTCTTCTATTTTTTCGTAGCCGCGGTCTATGTGGTAAACTCTGTTTATAATCGTTGTTCCTTCAGCGGCCATTCCGGCTAAAACTAATGCGGCTGAGGCACGTAAATCAGACGCCATTACCGGGGCGGCGATTAGTTTATCTACGCCGGCTACAATTACAATTTGGCCTTCTTTTCGTAAATCTGCTGCCATTCGGTTTAACTCGGCTACGTGCATGAACCTGTCGGGGAAGATTTTCTCTATTACGAAACTGTTTCCCTTTGCTAACGCGAGCAATGACATGAACTGAGCCTGCAAGTCGGTTGGGAAACCCGGGTACGGCTGGGTTGTAATGTCTGTTGGTTTCATCGGGCCTTTTCGTGAGACGACACAACCATCGTTTTCAGACTCAACTACCACTCCAATATCTCTTAATTTTTCCACAACCGCCATCAAATCGCTTAGTCGGCAATGTTCGATTGTCAATTCGCTTTCGGTAATCGCGGCGGCGGCCATGAAAGTTCCAGCTTCAATTCTGTCGGGAATCACTTCGTATTCGACAGGGTGAAGTTGTTTCACGCCGTCAATTATAAGGTGGGGCGAGCCTATGCCGGTAATTTTTGCGCCCATTTTGTTCAGGAAATTCGCTAAATCGGAAACTTCCGGTTCGCATGCGGCTGATTCTATAACGGTTCTTCCTTTAGCAAGAACCGCGGCCATCATTACATTTGCGGTACCGAGTACGGTTGAGCCGAACGGGCCGCCCATGAAAACTGGTTTACCGATAAGGCCGTTCGGCGCTTCGGCGATGATGTAACCATTCTTCAGGTGAATCTTTGCTCCGAGTGCTTCCAGTCCGCGAATGTGAAGGTTTACCGGCCTGTCGCCGATAGCGCATCCGCCGGGCATGGAGACTTCCGCTCTGTTGCAGCGGGCGAGCAATGGTCCTAAAATACAAATACTCGCGCGCATTTTTCGCACGATATCGTAATCGCCAATGGGATTATCAATATTGGTTGCATCAATGCACATGTCCCTGTTTTCCTTGCGTTGTATTTTGCATCCTAACGAACTAAGAAGCTCTTCGCATACGGAAATATCGAGAAGATATGGTACAGATTTTATAGTTGATACGCCCGGTGCCAAAAGTGAAGCCGCCATGATTGGCAACGCGGAGTTCTTTGAGCCGTTAACTCTTACTGAGCCGGACAATTTCACCGGTCCTTCGATACGAAATATATCCATAGTCACCCCTGAACTAATTTGTTTGTATTATTTCAAAAATATAAGTATAAAGTATTTTTTGTATTATAAAATTAAAAATACTTCCCGGCACGGATAATAAGTGCTGAATTTTCATTAATGTAATACAAACTTATTTAAATTTCAATATAATGAAACAATAAAAATGAATATATTTGGAAATATATATAAAGTCCTATGTGCCGAGGGTTTAGAAGAAACATTTAATTATTTTTTCTTTCTTATAAGTATTTCTGTGTTTGTACTCTGGGTACATGATACCTCTTTCGGCACAAAATCTCTGCTTAACTCGCGGTCGAGAAGAAACAATATGCCGACTATTATGCCGGTGTTAGTAATATTTTCAGTTTTCTTTTTTCTATTTACAGCAAGTCAGTTAACTTTATTACTTTCCAGCAAAATACAAAAATCAGATAAGGTTTTATCAGGCGAACTTGTGAATATCGGTGCAGGTTTAGTATCTATTGGAGCAATTTTATATATTGTGAAAGTTAGTTTTGCTCGCGGCGTAAAAGGATTCGGTTTGAATTTAAAAACAATTCCCAAGGATTTCATTTTTGCCGTTATATACCTGGTTGTATTATTGCCAATTATGAATTTGATTTTAGAAGGCATTGTATTTTTCAACGAGATATTTTTTTCGCCTGACTACAAAATCCCTACTCATTCGGAATTGCAGACGCTTACGGATAATCCGAGTGTTTATGTTCGTATTGCAATCGCGATATCAACAATTTGCGTAGTTCCTTTTCTCGAGGAGATGTTGTTTCGCGGTCTTTTTCAAACGATGATTCGTTCGACTTTATCTTTTTACAAACATGCTGCTTGGATAGCGATATTTTTCACGTCTGTGTTTTTCGCGATTACTCACGCAAATCCATCTCACTGGCCGGTATTGTTTGTTCTCGCGAGTGGGATGGGATATGCGTATGAAAAGAGCGGCTCATTATTCAGGCCGGTTTTCATGCACATGATTTTTAATGCGTCAGCAATAATTATGACATGGATTAAATAAACATAACCAAAATTCTAAACTCTAAATCCTAAATTCAAAACAATATTAAAGCTTCAAATTTACCAAAGTATTTTATTGCATGTCCCAGCCGCCGCCAAGCGATTCATAGAGAGTTACAAGGTCGATTGCAAGCTGTCCTTTACTGACTGAAAGGGCGTCCTGCGCCTTGTATAGTTGTCTCTGTGCGTCGAGTACATTCAGAAAATCGACAAGTCCCTGTTTGTATCTGTCTTTTGCCAATTCCAAAGTTCGCTGACTCGCTAAAGTTTCAGCTTCAATAAATCCCAGGCGTTCCTGTTCGTTGCCATATGCGATAAGAGCATTTTCAACATCCTCGAAAGCAATCAATGTACTCTTTACATAAAGGTCCATCGCTTCTTTTTGTTTGGCGTTTTGTAATTTGATATTGGAACGGATTGATCCGAAGTCGATAACAGGCCATGAAATACCTGCCCCAAGTGTCCAGTACTGGCTGTCGTTAGTTTCAGACAGGTAGCCGGAGTTTGTACTCTCAAGTCCCAAAGCACCAGTCAGAGAAAAGCGTGGGAAAAGGTCGGCAGTTGCGGCTCCTATATTTGCGGTAGCGGCTGCGAGGTTTCGTTCTGCTCTTCGAACGTCAGGTCTGCGCATAAGTAATTCTGATGGTAAACCGATTGGAATTACCGGTTGTGTCGCTGGGATATTTGCTTCTGCGATTAATTGATTTTCGAGAGCTCTCGGTTCCTTTCCTGCCAATATACTGATTCGATGAATCGATCTGTGCATTGCGGTATCGAGTGACGGCAGGGTGGATTTTGTTGCTTCGAACTGAGCTTTCGCCTGCTGAAGAATTAATTCATTTACCAATCCAGCGTCGAATCTCTGCTGAACAATCTGGATTGTATCTTCCTGGATTTGTATATTGTTCCGGGTGACTCTTATTTGATTTTGGAGCTGTCGCAGATTGATATATTCTTTCGCGACCTGCGCAGACATTAAAATCATTACTGCGGATTTATTTTCATTTGCGGCTTCGATACCGGCATCTACTGCTTCGAGACTCCTTGCGTTTCTGCCGAATAAATCCAGTTCCCATCTTGCTCCGAAAGCTCCGATGAAATCATTTTCGATTCGGTTCGGAAGGAATGGCCCGAAAAGTGAATGAAGGCTGAAGTTTTCACGTGTCGCGGAACCCTGGATATTTACTTTCGGTTTATCCGAACCTGATATTATGCCGCGGTAAGCTTGTGCCTGTTCGATTCTGTCACCTGCGACTTTGATATCAATATTGCCCTGAATTGCTTCATCTATGATTGAGTTAAGTATGGGATCATTTATATTTGTCCACCAATTCGACAAATCTCCTGAGACATTTGTTTCTATATTGGACAATTTACTTTCGAATTTATTCGGCGTTTTTATTTCAGGTTTTTTGTAATCAGGTCCGACTCTGCAGCCTGTATTCAAAAATAAAAGCAATGTTAATAAACTGAAAAATGTTAAAAGTAGAAATCTGTAAGAATCAGAATGTTTTATACGCATTTTATTAACCTTAATCATTATCGATTGTTAATTATTATGTTCCCGCAGAAAAAATAATAAAGGTATTGTCAAGATAAACATGATACCGAGAATCCAGAATGCGTCGATATAAGATAATGTCATCGCCTGCTGCTGCAGGATTCTGTAAACTATCGCTTTGCTGTGTAACGCCGCGGTATATGCACTTTCGCCCCTGCTGATAAGACCAGCTTTTAGCGTATCGAGCATTCCCGCGAATAACGGATTGTATTCGTTCGTATGGCTCGAAAGTATATTCTGATGAAACTGCATTCGTCTTGCGAGCAGAGTTGTCACGAAAGAGATACCGAAGCTTGCGCCGAGATTACGAGATAGATTTATAAGTCCCGCGGCCTGGTCGAAATATTGTCTCGATAAACGAGCGTATGCTACGGTGTTTATGGGGACAAATAAAAACGCAAGGCTTCCCGATATAATCATTCTCGACAATATTGCGTGATTGAAACTGATATTCAGGTCGAATCGTGACATTCCGAAAAGTCCGTAAGCTCCGATAGTAAGTCCGATACATACAAGCCATTTCGCATGGATTTTTCCAGTTAAAAATCCTACGACAGGCATCAATGCGAGCGTAACGATACCACCCGGTGACATTACAAGTCCGGCGTTAAGCGAGTTGTATCCCATCAAAGTCTGGAGGAATAAAGGAAGAAGAACAGTGCTTCCGTACAATCCGAAACCGATAACAAATAAAATTACTGTTGACATCGCGAAATCTCTGTTTTTGAATAGATGAAGATTTATAATAGGGTCTTTTCTTTTCCATTCCCAAACTACGGCGAATATCAGCGATACAACAAATGTTACTGTAAGAATTATGATGAACTTCGAGGCAAACCAGTCTTCTTTTTGTCCCTTATCGAGAACCAGCT
The DNA here is from genome assembly GCA_964567805.1 of uncultured Pirellulales bacterium. Lineage (GTDB taxonomy): Bacteria > Planctomycetota > Phycisphaerae > Sedimentisphaerales > Anaerobacaceae > JAFGPS01. The sequence goes on from CAZMPL010000138.1 coordinate 4,938, forward strand.
GCAATGCACCGAGTCCGAGACTCAGAAAAGACAATCCAATCAGGTCGAGATGAACGCCTTTTGTTGATGTTTTTCTCAATAAGTGGGGCGGGTCATGAATCACAATATAGTTCAGTACCATCGCCAGAATTCCGGTTGGGACATTTATAAAGAATATCCATCGCCAGTTGTAATTATCTGTAATCCATCCGCCAAGTGTAGGTCCTATGATTGGCGCGACGACTACGCCCATTCCGAAAATCGCCATAGCCATGCCGCGTTTTTCATGCGGGAAATTTTCCACAAGAATAGATTGCGAAAGCGGCTGCATAGCTCCGCCGCTTAATCCCTGCAATATTCTGAATATGATTAAGCTTGGAAGATTCGGTGCCAGTCCGCAGAGAAAACTTGTTAATGTGAAAAGTCCGACACATGTTATAAATAAGCGTTTTCTTCCGAATAACTGGGAGAGCCATCCGGAAAGCGGCAGGACAATTCCGTTCGCGACGAGATACGAAGTGAGTACCCATGTACCTTCATCGACTGTAGAGGAAAGATTTCCCGCTATATGCGGCAATGCGACATTTGCGATACTCGAATCGAGAACGAGCATGAATGTCGCCAGCATTACAGTAAAAGCTACAATCCAGGGATTGTACACTTTATATGTCGGTGCGATTAGTTGGCCGTTATTATTTAAAGGCAGTTCACTGCTCATCTTTATTTTTCTCTACCTGCTCGTAATTCAAACCGCCAAGATATTCAAGTACCTGGAACCATAATGGTTTTTGTGTTGTATCGCCTGATGTATAGACAGACGGCTCAACGCTCATACCAAGGCTTAGATGTTTCAAGTTCTCTGCAGGTTCATCAAGAATAATCTTAACAGGAACACGCTGGACAACTTTTACATAATTTCCAGTTGCGTTTTCAGGCGGAAGTAAACTGAACCTCGAACCTGTGCCGGGCTGAATACTGTCAATATGTCCCTTTAGTTTCAGGTCTTCGAAGGCATCAACGGAAATATTGACCTTCTGGCCGGGGTGCATATCATTAAGCTGAGTCTCTTTAAAGTTTGCGGTAACCCAGATATCGTAAGAAATTATTGCCATCAACGGCTGGCCAATCGAAACATATGAGCCTGTTTCGGCATGTTTTTGTGCTATTCTTCCATCCTGAGGTGCATATATATTTGTATATGAAAGTTCGAGTTTAGCCTGGTCGAGATATGCCTGTGCCTGAACAATTTTCGCGTCTGCAGCGGAAGCATTATTGATTGCGACATCAAGATTGGCTTTTGCGGAGATAGAAGCGGTTTTTGCATTGTCTAAGTCCTGCTTGGATATGCTGCTGCTGTCAGTAAGATTTTCATATCTATTTAAATCAGCTTCGGCGCGGTCGGATTGTGCTTTTGCGACTGAAATACCGGCTTTTGCTTTTTCCGCTTCGGCTTTCGCTACAAGAAGGGCGGCTTCGTATGAGCTGACTTTTGCCTGATAATCTCTTGGATCGATTGAAACAAGTAAATCACCTTTTTTTACTTCCTGATTATCTTTGACCGGAACCTGTGAAATAAATCCGCTTGCCTTTGGACTTATAGAGATAATATGACCTTCGATGAATGCGTCATCTGTAGTTACATAAAGCAAATGCTTAACTATTGTACGTATTGAATAGCGAGCGCCCGCGATTACGGCAACTGCTAACACAATTATCCAAATAAGCTTTAATATTATGCCATTCTTTTTACGTTCTTTTTTCTTTACATTTTCATCCATAGTTTTTCCTGATTAATAACGAAATACTGACAAGACTATGCCCACAAATAACAAAACTTTTTTAGATTTGATGGCAAAGTGAAATGTCTGCTTTTTATTCAAATAATGAATTTAAGTTGTATAGCTTTTCATTTTATGAACATAAAATACTTTTTTAACTTATTTAAACGTATGTTTAAAACAGCCATTTTAATTACAAAGGAATTATTGTCAAATATAATTTGTAAGGAAATCTTAAATTATAACATTTGAAAGCTGATGAAAAAAAATTGTGTTTTTCTGCTTTTATGAATTATCAATTTTTTTATTTTTAGGGCTTAAAATCATTGACTAAAGAATTAATATACGATAAATTACCCTAAAAATCCCCGGACGAACAATAGGCGGGGAAAGTCGAACTATAGAGCGGCGTTGAATGCGTAAGTATAGTCCGTTGGGGGTAGCAGGGACGCGTACAGCAAAGCTAAGAAGAGTAAAAAAATGCCAAAACGTAAAGACATTCATAAAATATTGATTATCGGTTCCGGTCCGATTGTAATCGGCCAGGGCTGCGAATTTGATTATTCCGGCACACAGGCCTGTAAGGCTCTCAAGCAGCAGGGTTATAAGGTTATACTGGTAAATAGCAATCCAGCTACGATTATGACTGATCCTGAAGTAGCAGATAAGACCTATATCGAACCTATTACGCCGGAGTTCATTGAAAAAATTATAATCAAAGAGAAACCTGATTCTCTCCTTCCTACACTTGGAGGCCAGACAGGTCTTAACGCCGCTGTTGCGCTCGCCGAAAGAGGTATATTGAAAAAATACGGCGTGCGAATGATAGGCGCGACTCTGCCGACAATTAAAAAAGCAGAGGAACGGGACCTGTTCAAAAAGACAATTATCGACTGCGGCCTCGAAGTTCCCAAAAGCGGCTATGCGCGATCATGGGAAGAAGCGAAGAAGGTTGTCGAAGAGATAGGTTTTCCCGCGATTATTCGGCCTTCATACACTCTCGGAGGTACAGGAGGCAATGTCGCTTATAATATCGACGAATACCAAAAATATATCGATTGGGGATTGAGCCTTAGCCCGAACAACCAGGTGCTTGTCGAAGAATCCGTTATCGGGTGGAAGGAATATGAGCTTGAAGTTATGCGCGATAAGAAAGATAACGTTGTTATCGTGTGCTCAATTGAAAATCTTGATCCGATGGGAATTCATACGGGTGACAGCATTACAGTTGCTCCTGCACAAACACTGACTGATAAAGAATACCAGATAATGCGAGACGCGGCTCTGAAAATTATCAGGGCGATAGGTGTTGAAACCGGTGGTTCGAATATACAATTCGCGGTTAATCCGGCGAATGGGAAATTGTATGTAATTGAAATGAATCCTCGTGTATCGAGAAGTTCTGCCCTTGCGTCGAAAGCTACAGGTTTTCCAATTGCGAAGATTGCGTCATTACTTGCTGTTGGTATGACTCTCGATGAGATTCCTAACGATATAACGAAGAAAACTCCGGCTTGTTTCGAGCCGACAATTGATTATTGCGTTGTAAAATGGCCTCGCTTTACTTTTGAGAAATTTCCGAAGACCAATCCAACGCTTACCGTGCAGATGAAATCGGTAGGCGAAGCAATGGCTATCGGAAAAACTTTCAAGGAAGCTTTCCAGAAAGCCATCAGATCGCTTGAAATAGACCGCTATTCACTTGATAGCAAACATATAAATAAAGAACTTTCGAAAACTCAGTTACGAGATAAATTGCGTTCATTCTGCTGGGACAGAGTCTGGTACGTTGCGGAAGCGATACGCAGAGGTTTCTCAACGGAAGAATTATTCGACCTGACGAAAATTGATCCATGGTTCCTTAATAATATCAGGGATATAATCAAATTCGAGGAAAAGATAAAAGCCAAAGCCTCGAGATCGAAAGAATTAACAAAAGATGAACTGCAAGAAGCCAAAGAATACGGCTTTAGTGATAAATATCTCTCGACGTTGTACGGCGTAAAAGAAAATGATTTCCGGCTGAACAGAG
>CAZMPL010000139.1:0-8622 GCA_964567805.1 uncultured Pirellulales bacterium
CAGACGCAATAAAACTGGAAGAGAATGTAACTATCAGAGAAAATGATTTAGCAGTCACTATCTGTGCGGAAAAACAGGCGAAAGCAAGTCTTGAAAAAGTTACTGCTGATTTCGAAAAAGCAGAACTCGATTTCAAAAGATTCGAACGTTTGCTTGAGCAGAACGCGACAACACAGGATACTTTTGAAAAACAGCAATCAAGCTATAAACAACTGGCCGCAAGCGTAAAAGTATCACAGGCCCAGGTAGAGTTAGTATCTCAGCAGGTCAAACAGGCTGAAGCAGCTCTTGCCATTGCTCGAAAGGATTTGAACGATACAACTATAACTGCTCCTATCAACGGAGTTATTTCCATGAGATTAGCTGAACCCGGAGAGACAGGCTCTCCCGGTAATCCTGTATTACGCATAGATGACCCGAATTTAATCGAAATCAGCGCGTTTATATCCGCGGAATACTATCCTTATATCATATCCAATCAAACAGTAATGCAAGTTACTGTTTCCGGTATTGAACTGGGAAAACATGAGATATCATATAAAAGCCCTACTATCCAGCCAAAACTTCGTACTTTTGAAGTTAAATGCTTAATCGAAAATCCACCGGACAGTATAGCTCCGGGAGCAATGGCGGAAGTTCAAATAATATTGGAAAGCCGCGAGGGACTTGGCGTATCTGCCGCATCAGTTCAGCAGCGATCCAATCAGTCAGTAGTTTTCGCGATAGAAGGAGATATTGCACGCATGAATACAGTAAAGACAGGCATTGAAAATAATGGCTGGATTGAAATTATTTCAGATAATATTACTGAATCAAACGAAATCGTATCTATGGGGCAGGATATGCTTAATGAAGGTACATTAGTTATTATACAAAAGGAGGCTGATTAATGTTTCTTTCAAATGCTTCCATTAAAAGACCTATTGCTATGTGTTGCCTGATAATCGGTTTGACACTCCTTGGTCTCAATTCGTATAGAAAAATGGGACTGGAACTGATGCCTAAAATGGACATACCTTATATTACCGTGGCTACGGTATATCCTGGCGCGACACCAGAACAAATAGAAACAGATGTGGCCAAGCGTATAGAAGACCAGGTTGTCACGATAGATGGACTTAAACATGTTAGTTCCGCATGCATGGAAAATGTTTGCCAGACTTTGCTCGAATTTAATCTCGGCGCTAATGTAGATATAGCGGCAACTGATGTGCGAGAAAAACTTGATTTAATTAAAGCTGATTTTCCGGAAGATGTAGAAGATCCCAAGATTCTGAAATTCGACATTAATGCTCAATCTATAGTTAATATCGCATTAACAGGCGATGTTTCACTTGATGAGCTTTATGATTTTGCTGATAATACACTCAGAGACAAAATTACAGTTATTTCAGGCGTAGCGGATGTCGAGCTGATTGGCGGCGCAAAACGCGAAGTAAACGTAGTAATCGACAGGGAAAAATTGGCATCTAAAGGTTTGTCAAGCAGCGATGTGGTCGAAGCAATTCAATACGGCGTAAGAACTATTCCGTCAGGACGTATTAAAGAATCTGGACGTGAGTTTACAGTTAAATTTGACGCCGAATTTAAAAATATTACCGATATAGGAAACCTTGAAGTAGCAAATGAAAATAACCAGAGATGTTATATCCGCGACATAGGTCGGGTTGTAATGGCTACAGAAGAATTGCGGCAAAAAGCGTCTATTGACGGTAAATCATGTATATATATCAAGGTAAAGAAAAAAGGCGAGGCAAACGCGGTACATGTCGTTAATAGTGTTAAAGCCGAAATGAATAACCTGGTAAAAGAATTACCGGGCGGAATGGAGCTTGTTTGGATTGCCGATGACGGGCGATTTATCGAAGCTACAGTAAAAAGTGCATGGATTAGCGTTACCGAAGGAATAATTCTGACTGCACTTATCCTGTTTTTCTTCCTCTATGACATACGCGCGACAATAGTAGTTGGAATAACAATGCCGCTGACAATAATTATCGGTTTGTTTTTTATGCAGATGATGGGATATTCACTTAACATGTCCACTCTTATTGCCATTGGAATGTCAGTTGGAATTCTCGTCACGAATTCTATTGTTGTATTGGAAGCAGTAGTAAAAAGACTCGAAAAAACAGGTAATCCCCAAGAAGCGGCAAGAATCGGAACCAGCGAAGCGTTTATCGCGGTTCTTGCAAGTGCCGGAACTAATATTGTCGTTCTGTTTCCAATCGCCATGATGGGCAGTGTCGTCGGCGCATTTATGAAGCCGCTTGCGATGAGTATGCTTATAATGACGGCGGTATCGTTGTTTATTTCTTTCACATTGACACCAATCCTGTGCGCGCTTTTATTAAAACCCAGACAGATTAAAAAAGGGTTAATTTATGGTATGGAAACTCAATTTAATCGCCTGCTGGGTACGATTGTTAATGGATACCGCCGTCTTTTATCTTTCAATGAAAAATACAGAACCATGGCAATAGCTACACTTGTCCTTGTTTTTTTCTTTTTCATTTTTTCATTGTCACTGTCTGACAAAGTAGGATTCGGATTTGTTACTTCTTCGGATCAGGGTAAGCTATATGTAAGGCTCGAATATCCTACCCGGTATGACATGGATAAAACATCGGAACGAGTAGGAAATGTCGAAAAAAAATTAAGTGATTTACCGGAACTTAAACATATACTAACTTCTATTGGAAAAGTCGAAGGAGTTATCGGGCAATCGTCTGAAGGTGTATATCTGGCTCAAATTCTTTTAGTATTTAGTGATCGTGACCAAAGATCTTTAAATATCGACGAAATCCAGGAAGAAGTCCGCAATCGTCTTAAAAATTATCCTGAAGCGATTGTTTCAGTTACTCAGCCTGAGATTATCGGCGGACAAAGTCAGGACATAGAAATGCTTGTCGCCGGCAGCGAACTCGATACTCTTGATAATATTGCAATTAATATTAAACAACTTGCCGAAGTGATTAAAGGAATTAATGATATCGATACAACCGTAAGAACAGGAAAGCCTGAACTGGCAATAATTCCCAATCGAGCGGTTCTGTCAGATTTAGGAATACCCGCCGTTGGTCTCGGTATGACTCTTAGAGCGAATCTCGAAGGACTGGATGCCGGTATTTATAAGAGAGGTGACAGAAATTACGATATCGTGGTAAAATTTGCCTCAGAAGAAGGAAAAAATCAGGTCGAACAATTTATGTTCCCTGCCGCCGCTGGAAAACCTATATCGTTAACTAATCTGGCTAATATTGACCAGCGTATCGCTCCGGTCCAAATTACAAGAGAAGACAAGCAAAGAGTTACTAAAGTATTTGCAAATCTTGGAAGTAATATGCCTTTGGGAACGGCTGTGACTTTAATCAGTAAAGAAGTAGATACCAAAGGAAAGTTCCCTCCAGGCTACAACTATAGATTTGCAGGTATGTACGAACGAATGAGCGAAGCAATGGTATCTTTTGGCGAAGCTGGTATCATCGCTATAATACTGGTAATTTTAACACTCGCAGCTATTCTCGAATCATTCAAACAACCATGGTTAATTCTTGTCACACTGCCTTTGGCTTTGATTGGTGTTATGCTGGCCTTGGCATTAACAGGCTTAAACATTGATATATTTGTGCTAATGGGAGTTGTCATGATGATTGGAATCGTGGTAAATAATGCGATTTTAATCATGGACCAGCTTAACGTTCATGTCAAGGAAGGCGTACCTGTCCATAAGGCAATGATAAGTGCTGCTTGTGAAGAATTCAGACCTGTTGCTATGATTACTTTAGCGGCCGTCCTTGGAATGCTTCCGCTTGCAATCGACAGAGGAATCGGCGCCGAAATGCGAAACGGCGTAGGTATCGCTTCTGTGGGCGGCATTCTGGTTTCTGGTATATTAACTTTAATTGTTATGCCTATTTTATATGACTTTTTCACTCGTAAAAATTCTCAGGATAAACATTAGAAATATATCCCATCTTAACAGGATAACGAAATGAAATGTTAAAGTAAAAAAATACAGACCGAAGATTGCTGTTATATCTTGCACTAACAAGCAAATCGGTTAAAATGTCGAGCAGTAAAGATAAAGGAATGTAATCTTTTTAAAAATCGATTTTATAAAGCTATTTTGTGTTTCCATATGGAGAAAAGAAACCTGGCTTCAGTAAATACCGAAATTCTCGACGATAGCAAGCTAAAACTCAGTATCACTGGGAGGCTTGATATGGAAAGCGTATCGAGTCTTTGGTCTCAGGTTTTTAAAAATATTCATGAAGCAAAACCAAAAGCCTTAATTCTTGACGCAGCCGGTATCGAATTTTGTGACGGAGCCGGTATTGGATTATTGCTCAAACTAAAAAAGAAGTTCGAAGAAAGCAAACGTTCCTTTCAAATTATCAATCTCAAACCTGAATTCAATCAGCTTATGGAGCTTTTTGATCCCGGCCGGCTAAGTAAGCCGGAACGAATCACTCCCCTGTTCAAGCGAATTCCAGAGCAAATCGGCAGTTCGTTAGTGACTTCTCTGCGTATGGTTCATTCCCAAATCAGTTTCGTAGGCGAAATCTTTGTGAAATTTTTTTACACAATATTTCATCCTGGAAGTTTGCGATGGAGAGACACTTTTTTGATTGCCGAAAAAAGCGGTGCCAACGCGGTCAGTATCACAGCTCTTCTTGGTTTTTTAATTGGAGTAATACTCGCGTTTCAATCCGCGATAAGCATGAAGAAATTCGGAGCAGAAATATATGTCGCAGACCTTGTAGCTATTGTTCTTTTTAGAGAGCTGGGGCCGCTATTAACTGCTTTTATTCTGGCCGCTCGTACAGGTTCTGCATTTGCGGCGGAAATAGGAACAATGAAAATCAACGAGGAAGTCGATGCGCTCACTACAATGGGACTTGAGCCGATTCGTTTTTTAGTTATGCCAAGAATGTTAGCCGCGGTAGTAATTACTCCCCTTCTGACTATGTTCAATAATCTGTTCGGTATATTAGGATGTATATTGGTAATGATTTCTATGGGCTTTGCCCCAGTCACTCTTATTAACGAGATTCAACAGGCGACTAATCTTACAGATTTGTTTGGTGGTCTTGCGAAAACTTTCGTATTCGGTTATTTGATTGCCGGTATAGGTTGTCTTTGCGGCCTCCAAACCGGTAAAGGCGCAAGCGCGGTTGGTGACTCAGCTACACGAGCCGTTGTTTCAGGAATCATTGCTATCGTAGTCGCTGATGGTGTATTTGCGGTAATATATTATTTTCTCGGAATATAAACTTCATGGATAACGCAAAATCAGTAATTAAAGTTGAGAATGTCACTATCGCCTACGATGATTTTGTCGTATTGAAAGACATTAACTTCGAAGTAAAACAAGGCGAGATTTTCGTTATCCTTGGCGGTTCAGGCTGCGGCAAAAGCACACTTCTTAAAAATATGATCAGCCTTTTTAAACCTGTCACAGGAAAAGTGCTTATCGATGGAAAGAATATTGTAGCGGCACAGGGTGATGAACTTCGAGATATTCTCAGCTCAATAGGAGTTATGTATCAAAACGGCGCTTTGTTCGGCTCGATGAACATCATGGAAAATATTTGTCTTGTTCTTGAAGAATTCACAAACCTTCCCAGAGATGCAATGGAACTAATCGCGAACATGCGGCTAAAAGTTGTCGGACTCGAAGGCGCAGGATATAAGATGCCGTCGGAACTCAGCGGCGGAATGAAAAAACGTGCCGCTATTGCCAGAGCGATGGCACTGGATCCCAAAATAATATTTCTTGACGAACCGGGAGCGGGTCTGGACCCGATTACTTCAGCTCAACTGGATGAGTTGATATTGAAATTGTCACGCAGTCTGAAGATAACATTTGTAATAGTAACACATGAACTTGAGAGTATTTTTTCTATAGCAGACAGAGTTATAATGCTGGATAAAGAAACTAAATCAATCATTGCCTCTGGTAATCCAAAGGAACTTCGTGACAAAAGTACGAATCCATGGGTACGTCAGTTTTTTAATCGTCAGGCTGTGGAAAATAAATAATAATAAAGCCATTAACTTTATGTTTATAAATCACAATAGAGTATTGGACGGATAAAAATTATGAGTATGAAACCAAACTATTTTAAGATAGGCCTTTTCGTGATTATCGCGTTATGCCTCTTAGTAGCCGCCGTCATCTTTTTCGGGTCAGGCATGTTTACAAAAGAGAAGACTTATTTCGAAACTTACTTTAACGGTTCTGTAAGCGGCTTGAGTATCGGCGCACCGGTAGAAGTCAGAGGCGTTAAAATGGGACAGGTCGAAAAAATTGTCTTTGCAGGTGACTACTATAATATCCCAAGAGATTCAGACGAGTATTTCAAAATCGGAAATATGGTGCTCGTTCTCGCTTCATTTGATGCAGGATTTTGTCCCCCAAATATGACTGTTGAGGATATGAGCCAAAATGTAACAAAATTAAATACTCTTGGATTTCGCCTTAGACTTGAATCGAATATTCTAACGGGCCAGGCGTTTCTTCAGGGAGAATATCTCGATCCCAATTTATACCCTTCTATCAAAATTCCATGGGAGCCTCGACATTGCTATATTTCTTCGGCACAGAGCGAATTAACTACGATGAAACAATATGTTGATAATATTCTTCGCCAGTTGGAACAAATCAATACGAAAAGAATTGGTGATTTAATTGATGAGTTACTTGTCTCCGTAAAACAGGCGATAGTCGATGTCAACGTTCCCGCAATCAGTAATGAAATTCAAAGTTTAGTCGCAAATACAGATACATTTGTTCAAAATGTGAACCAAACAATGGCTGATATTAATATGCCTGCTGTTTCAAACAACGTCCAGGAACTATTGTTAGAAGTAAGACAAACAAATCAGAATATCCAGGATTTAATCAAAAAGCCTGAAGATATCGATTCTCAAATGGCGAATATTGCAGTTACAATAACAAATCTTAATACGATATTATCTCGCATCGATAAACTTGTTATGAGTCAGAGTCCCAAGGTTAATCAGACATTAAGTGACCTTAGGGATGTTTCAGCGGATATCAAAGAAATTATCGGCGATCTGAAAAAGAATCCGTCTCAAATTATATTTAGTCCATCACCACCAAAATCGGAGGTAGTAGAATGAGAATTAAAAATTTATTTTTTGCGATAGCATCTATTACGTTTATTATAACAACCACCGGCTGTAACAATAAAACGTATGAAAAAAGACAATACATCCTTGATGCAACCCGGGCATATCCATCCGCGGAAAAAAATATCGCAGAAACAATTGTTGTCAACAGATTCACGATTAATCCGGTCTTTAGCGGCAAACCGTTTGTTTATCAAATAAGTGATTTTGAATACGAATCAGATTATTATAACGAATTCTTTACACCGCCGGCTATAATGATAACAGAGAGAGTAAATAACTGGCTATCAGAATCCGGACTTTTCAAAAGAGTATTAGAATCAGCAGGATATGCTGTAACTCCGGATTATGTTCTGGAAGGAAATATTAACTCCCTGTTTTGCGATTTCAGAGATCCGTCATTACCAATAGCGGTCATGGAAATTCGTTTCTTTTTATCGGAAAATAAATCTCAAAATGAACCGGTTCTTGTTTTCAGCAAAAACTACAAATACTCATTCACTTTTGAAAAAGGAGTATATGTAAATTTGATTAAGGCTTTCGATAGCTGCCTTACCGAAATTTTAATAAAGCTGGAAAAAGATTTAACAAATATTTGACACGGATTTACAAAAAACACTTTATCTGGTATAATATAATCAATATTAAATATGCTAATAAACGAAGGTGCTATATGCGGCCGCTTAAAGTATTGATTTTATTAATTTTTGTTGCGTCTCTGATAAATACAAATATTTGTCATACAGCCGGAGTTCCGAACAAGAACAATGATTCGGGAGCCAGCCAGCTTTTGATTTCCGGTTTTGAAAATATCGTATCTCCCGCGTTTATTAATCGAGGCAGCCAGGCAGGTAAAATTACTACAATTATTACCACCGGCCTGCCAAAACTTATTCTCGCTTCCTCAAGCAAAACAAAACTGCTGCATAATTGTAATTTTATACCCTTTAATTCATTCAGCGAAACAAATGATTTCTCATTAGCATCACTTCACTGCTTATTAATAATTTAACAATTTCTCCGGCTAATATCACTAATTTCAAATACGTTACGTGCAGAATTTAAACTTATTATGCGCTGTATGTTCATAATTAAATTCTCATGGAATATTTACAAAAAAACATTTTACCGGAGATATTAATATGAAAATTGAAACACAGAAAAAATCTTCACCAGTCGAACATATACGTGAATTATTAAACCAGAATCTCCCAATTCAAGCGTTAAAATTCATTGATAATCTCGGCCAGAAATCGTCTGATATTGAAAATGCCAGAGGTGTATGCCTTATGCGTGCAGGAAAAATCAACGAAGCCGCAATAGTACTTAGAGAAAATATTTTCAAGGGACATATATGTATTCCATCTGATGCGCCTGTACTTTATAAAATAAACTTCGCGACAGTAATGATTCTCTCAAATAACAAAGAGGCGGCTTTTTCTGTTTTGACACGCTTAAACGAAA
>CAZMPL010000140.1:0-7394 GCA_964567805.1 uncultured Pirellulales bacterium
TAAGATCCAGAGATTGCAATAACCTTCAAACAAGTCCCCCACTCGATGTTTGCTTCTTTGGGTGTCGACGACATGCCTGCAAATGTCCCTATACTTCAAATCCAGCCAAAGGAAGGAATTATACTCAATTTTCAGGCAAAGCGTCCCGGTGCGAAAACATGTATAAGTACCCTTTCGATGAATTTTAATTATTCCGAACTTTTCGGAACGGAAATGCCTGAAGCTTACCAGAGACTGTTATTGGATTGTATGCTCGGCGACCAGACCTTATTTACCCGACAAGATACAATAGAAACATCATGGAAAATACTTACTCCGGTATTAGAATCATGGGAAAACAGTGACACATCTCCATTCGAATACCCCGCCGGGGCCGAAAGCTTCCCCGCCGCTGACAATCTAATCGAATCCGACGGCCGAAACTGGCGAAAAATTGGTTAAGAGTATCTTACTCAAATATTTATTTGTTTTTGTGATTCTGTGAGTGTTTCGTTCAGTGAGCCGGAGCGGAAACCCTGTAAATCTACCGTCACGAATTTGAAACCTATTGATTTCATTTTATCTATTACTTTTTGCCGAATTTCTTCTGAAATTAATTTATTCAAATCCTCAAGTCGGACTTCTATTCGAGCAATTGTATCGTGATGACGCACACGAAACTCGACAAAACCAAGCTCCCGCATGAAATCTTCCGCCTGTTCGACTTGTTTCAATCTATCGTGAGTAATTTTCAAGCCGTAAGTAATCCTCGATGCAAGGCACGGCGAAGCGGGTAAATCCGAAGTAGGTAATTCGAGCTTTCTGCTTATTTTCCGAATGTCATTTTTAGTAAACTCTGCTTCCATCAAGGGTGACAAAATACCTTTTATATCAGCGGCCATGTTACCGGGTCTGAAATCATCCTTGTCATCGAAATTGCAGCCGCAGATTATATTTTCATAATTCTTTTTACCTGCGATTTCTCTCAGCACAGAATAAAGATGAGATTTACAGTAGAAACATCTATCAGGACTGTTCACAGAATAATCTGCATCGTAAATTTCCTGAACCTTTACTTCTTCGACTTTCGCGCCTATCAATTTCGCGAATTGCATAGCGCGGCTGTACTGTGTTCCGGAAAGTGACGAGCTGATTCCGATACATGCAAGAACGTTCTCCGTGCCGAGCGTATCGACTGCTGTTTTTAAAAGAAACGTACTATCGACTCCGCCGGAATAAGCTACGATAACTTTTTTCAACTTTTTCAAGTTCTGTTTGAGTAATTCGTATTTTTCATCAAGTATTTTATTCATACTTTTTTAACCATATTTTTAACCGCTGAGAACGCAGTGAGCGCAGAGTGAACATATAATTATTTATCAATTCTCAGCGTTCTCAGCGAACTCTGCGATTAATTTCTATATTCTTATTTCGGTACAAAAGGCGAGAGTTCGCGAAGCCGCTTAATAATCGGAGGTATAGTTTCGATTGTATAATCAATCTCGTCTTCTGTGTTATATTTGCTTAGACTAAAACGTATTGATCCATGAGCCGCGGTAAATGGGACACCCATCGCACGAAGGACATGGCTTGGCTCAAGCGAACCGGAGGTACAAGCCGAGCCGCTGCTTGCGCAAATTCCGAACTGATCGAGCATCAATAAAATCGCTTCGCCTTCGATATACTCGAAGCTTATATTAGTTGTATTCGGAAGCCTGTTTTTTATATCACCGTTTACTCTGCAATCGGGACATCTCTTCAATATCTCCCTTTCGAGTTTATCTCTCATTTTTTTGACTTTGTTGTTTTCCAGAGAGATATTCTCTTTGGCGATTTCACAGGCTTTTCCTAAACCTATTATTCCGGGGACATTTTCCGTGCCGGCTCTTTTACCTGATTCCTGGTGACCGCCTAACTGGTAAGGAGAAAGTCTTGTTCCTTTTCTGATAAAGAGAACTCCGACTCCTTTCGGCCCGTGGAGTTTATGGCCGGAGATACTTAATAAATCAACGTTGCTTTTCGATAAATTAAGAGGAATTTTTCCCACTGCCTGAACTCCGTCGGTATGGAATACAGAACCTTTTGCCTTGACTATCTGGCCAATCTTTTCTATCGGGAAAATAACACCTGTCTCGTTATTAGCGTACATGATAGTCACGATTGCAGTATCATCATCAATTTGCTGCTCCAATTCAGACAAGTCAATCTGACCGTCTTTGTCCACGCTCAATTCGATAACAGAATAGCCGCGATTTTCCCTTTCTCTGCAAACGGTTAGAACCGCGGGATGTTCGACCCTGGTGGTAATAATTTTTCGTTTATTAGGCGAAGCTGCTAAAGTGCCTTTTATCGAGGCATTGTCACTTTCAGTTCCGCCGCTCGTGAAAATAATCTCGCTCGGCTCACAGCCAAGAAGCTCCGCGACCTGCTCGCGTGCACGAGCTATTTTATGGCCAACCTGGCCTCCGAATGTATGCATACTTGAGGGATTGCCATAAAACTGGCTGAAATATGGTTTCATTTCCTCAAAAACCTGTTCATCCATTTTCGTTGTAGCGTTATTATCAAAATATATAGTTTTCATTTCTTATTCCGTATATATTAAAATGTCGTTGATTTTCTTACTGATGATTATGAGGCTGTGATGCGGAATCACTTTGTTCTTCCACAAATAAATCATCGGAAACAAATTCCTTAATTCTCGTTTCAACAACGTCCTTCATCGTAAATTCAGTAAGGTGACATTGTGCGCACATTCCTCTGAATGCGACTATAACCTTATTTCCTTCAACATCAATAAGCTCGATATTGCCGCCATGCTCACGCAAAAGAGGTTTAATCTGTTCGTTAATGGTTTGCTGTACCAACTGGATTTTTTGAATATTGGTCAGTTTTCCACCTTTATGAGGTACAGAAGCTTGAGCTTTTCGTTTTTCGCCTTTAACGTTCTCGATTATTTTCTCGATTTCACCTTTGCATCCACCGCATCCGCCTCCGGCTTTACAGTAATTTGTAACTTCTTCTACGGTCGAAAGATTATTTTCCCTTATCACTCTTTCAATTTCTTTATCTGTCACGCCAAAGCAGGTACAAACGACTTTGCCTTCGAGTTCGTGTTTCGCTGTTCCGCCATTTTTATAATTATCAATCGCCGCTTCGAGAGCTTCCCGTCCCATTACGGAGCAATGCATCTTCTGCTCAGGCAGGCCGCCAAGATAATCGGCGATATCCTTGTTCGTGACTTTCATCGCTTCTTCCAGCGTTTTGCCTTTAATCAATTCAGTCAAAACAGATGAAGACGCAATCGCGCTGGCGCATCCAAAGGTTTTAAATTTCGCGTCTGCTATTTTGCCGTCTTTACCAAGTTTAAATGTTAATTTCAAAGCGTCGCCGCAAGCTAAAGAGCCTACTTCACCAACGCCGTCCGGATTTTCAACTTCTCCTACATTACGAGGGTTGAAAAAATGGTCTCTAACTTTATCTGTATAATCCCACATACTTCTTTAATTCCTTCATCTCATTAATCATTTTATTTTCAATATATTTATTGACTAATTATATTTCTAACTTCCGATGGATGAGCACCAGTAGAATCTGCGATTTCTCTCATAGTCATATCAGGTTTTACGGTAAAACCCGCATTTTTCAATTTCTGTGTCACATCATCGATATTCAAATTATTTTGTTCACAATACTGCTTCAAATTCATCTGGCCAAACCTGTTAGCACTTGTTCCCCCAGTACCGGTTTGCCCTAAAGCTATCTGGTATAATTCGAGCGGAGTCTTTGAAACAGACTCCGCAAGTAACCCAAGAGTCATGTCTGGCGACTCAACTGCTATCCCCTTATCTCTTAGGTTGGATTGCATTGTTTCAAGGTCAACCTCCGAAACATGGTTGGCAAGTTCTATTAAAGTTAATAACTCCGCATGTGGTATTGGAGCCTGTTCTGCTGGGGTATCCCAACGATTTTTCAGACTTTCATTCCATACCATCAGGTTTGAAAAAGGGGTTATATTCAAAATTGTTCCAACACTTACAATAACACATAAAACTAATGCAATTATCCACTCAGATCGAAACGAGTAAGTTTTTGTAATCTTGTTTTTAAAATAACTTATAAATGGTTTCAGATTAAAAAATAAGTGAAAAACCACAGTAATAATAAAGACAATACCAAACCAGTCATGGAGTGAAACCCATGAATCTTTTGAAATCGCCAGGAAAGTCCATCCCGTCCAGTTAGCAATCCTCCCTGGAGGAACAAAAAACAGAACAACTCCTGTTGTCGCTATACCAAAAAATGAAAATCCAGTAAGAATAGAAATAAATGCACGCCATCTAAATTTTTTTTGTACCTTTTTTTCCATTTTTATTCCTTTTTTTGGTCTTTACAACTTTTTCATTTTCCAAAAACTCTTCATACTGCTTTCAGTGCTTGACTAAAGTCAGCTATTATATCATCTATATGCTCAGTTCCGACAGATGTTCGTATATAATCTTCAGAAACTCCGGCGGCGAGCTGTTCTTTTTTGCTCAATTGCTGGTGAGTTGTGCTTGCAGGATGAATTACCAGAGTCTTACTATCGCCGATATTGGCCAAATGGCTGGCTAATTTAACACTATTGATAAACTTTATTCCTGCTTCTTTTCCGCCTTTTATTCCAAAACCAAGAATTGCTCCCTGACCTTTAGGAAAATATTTTTTCGCCAATTTATAATCAGGATGCGACTCAAGGCCCGGATAATTTACCCAGCTAACCTGCGGCTGCTTTTCGAGCCATTTTGCCAGGGCAAGTGCATTTTCGCTATGCCTCGGAATACGCAAATGCAGAGTTTCAAGTCCCTGCAAAAACAAAAAAGCGTTAAACGGCGACATACACGAACCCATATCACGTAATAATTGAGTTCTTGCTTTGACTATATAAGCCAGATTCCCGAATGACTCAACGTACTTCACACCGTGATAACTCGAATCAGGCTCGGTAAGTTCAGGATACCTGCCGTTGTTCCAGTTAAATTTACCCGAATCAACAATCGCCCCGCCTATACTGGTTCCGTGACCACCGATAAATTTTGTACAGCTATGTATTACAATATCAGCACCATATTCGAACGGCCTGAATAGTATTGGTGTAGTCACTGTGTTATCACAAATTAACGGCATTCCATGTTTGTGAGCAATATCAGCAATTTTATCGTATTGTAAAACATCGTTCTTCGGATTTGCTATACTTTCAATGTAAATCAATCTCGTATTGTCTTTGATGGCTTTAGTAAAATTCTCAGGCTCTCTTGCATCGACAAAAGTCACTTGAATACCGAGTTTCGCAAATGTATGACTGAATAGTGTCACTGTTCCGCCGTAAAGCGAATTCGAGGCAATCATATGGCCACCCGAGCCGCATATATTAAGAATACTTGCGTAAATCGCCGACTGACCGGAACTTAACGCCAATCCACCTGCGCCGCCTTCGAGAGCCGCAAGTCTTTTCTCCAGAACATCAGTTGTAGGATTCATCAGGCGAGTATAAATATTACCGAATTCCTTCAACGCGAAAAGATTTCCCGCATGTTCGGTGCTTTTAAACATGTAACTTGCAGTCTGATAAATCGGTACCGCCCTGCTCAGAGTATCTGAATCAACATTGTGACCGGCGTGTATAGCCAGTGTATCCAAATGGTATTTAGCTTTTTCATCCATTTTTTATTCCTTACTTGTTATATAAATCACCTGTTCAGCCAAAAGATTTGGCGCGAATTTCACGGGACTAAGTTTAACTTTTGTTAACGGGATTCTCTTTTCAATCTTTACGTTCAGTTTATTACAGAACTGCTCGAAATCCTTCAATGACAAGCAATGAATATTCGAAGAGTTATACCACTTGTATGGTAATTGTTTTGTGACCGGAGCTTTACCTTCCAGCAACAATTGCAATCTGCATCGCCAGTAAGCGAAATTAGGAAAACTAACAATAACTTTTTTCCCGACACGCATTAATTCTCTCAGTACTTTTTCAGTATTTTTAACTGTTTGCAGAGTTTGCGAAAGAATAATATAGTCATAACTTTTATTAGCATAGTTTTCCAAACCGTCTTCGATATTATGCTGAATAATTGGAAGCCCCCTTTTTACACAATCCAATACAAGTTTTTCTTCCAGTTCTATTCCTTCACCATTAATATTTTTATCTTCGATGAGATTCGCGAGCAAAGCTCCATCGCCGCAGCCTATATCCAGAACCGAACTGCCCGGCTCAATGAGCGACTCGATTACTTCATAATCAACACGAGGAAGCGGCACAGGTTCCTTTTTCGTATGTTCTTTTTTATAAGCCGAATCTAAAAAACCAGATATAAATGAACCAAGCGTTTTGGCTTCCAATAAAAATGCATCATGGCCATAAGGTGAATATATATCGCAAAAACTTACATCTTTTTCGTTTGCTACCAGCGCATTGACAATAGTTTTTGATTGTTCCGGCGTAAAGAGCCAGTCACTTGTAAAACTGATCACGAGAAATCTGCATTTTGTTTTTGCGAAAGCTTCATTTATGGAACTATGACCATTTTTCAAATCGAAATAATCAGATGCTTTGGTTATATAAAGATAACTATTCGCATCGAATCTTTCAACAAAGCGCTGCCCCTGATAATCGAGATATGTTTCAACCGCAAATTCGGAATTGAAATCATAATTATAAGTACTGCCGTTTCTCAATTCACGTCCGAATTTTCTTCGCATTCCTTTTTCTGAAAGGTATGTGATATGTCCAATCATTCTTGCAATCGCAAGTCCTTGATTCGGGCCTTTCTCACTTGTATAATTACCTCCTGAGAAATTCGGATCAGCGATTATTGCGTTTCTACCGACCGCGTCGAAAGCAATCGATTGCGCGCCGAGATGTGTTGTGGTCGCAATTGGAACAGCCGTTTTCATAAAATCAGGATATAAGATGCTCCATTGCAATACCTGCATTCCACCGATTGAGCCGCCAATTACCGCCAAAAGCCCTTTTATCCCGAGTTTATCAAGAAAGAGTTTTTGTACGCGGACCATATCTGCTATTGTTATTATTGGAAAATCCAAGCCGTAAGGTCTGCCTGTAGATGGATTTTCCGAGCCCGGTCCGGTAGTTCCACTGCAGCCGCCCAGAAAATTAGAGCAAATCACAAAATATTTATTTGTATCAATACTTTTGCCCGGACCGACCATATTGTCCCACCAGCCCGGCTTTTTGTCATCCGGATTATTTTTACCGGCGACATGCGCATTTCCACTGAGCGCGTGACATATTAATATTGCGTTATCCCCGGCATCGTTAAGCCGGCCGTATGTTTCATAAGCAACGTCAATCGGGGCAAGAGTTTTTCCGCAATCCAGTTCAAAGGTTCATGAAATGTTTTCCTCAAAAA
>CAZMPL010000140.1:7404-8583 GCA_964567805.1 uncultured Pirellulales bacterium
TCCGCAATCCAGCTTGAGCGGATTATCCTGCTCTACAACACGAATAGTCTGTGTTTGTACAAGCCCGACAAAGTTGTCTTCAATAATTTTCATTGTTAATTCTTTGGTAATATTTCAACCATCCGATCGAGTGACTTTTTAGCTTTTTTCCTGATATCTTCAGGAATTGCAATACGATATTGAGATTGTCCATTTGGTGAATTATCCAAATCTTCCAAAGCCCAAAGTATTTTTTCCATTGTTATCTTTTTCATATTCGGACAGAAAGCCTTTTGTGATGCCGGGTAGAACTCAGCATCAGGATTTTCTTTTTTCAGCGTATGAATTATTCCTGTTTCTGTCGCAATGATAAATTTCCTTATATCGCTTTTCTTCGCGAATTTCAGCATTTGCCCGGTACTTAGAATCTGGTCAGAAATAACTTTTACAGGTTGGGGACATTCCGGATGCGCCATAACTAACGCGTCAGGATGTTCTTCCTTTGCTTTTCTTATGTCTTTTTCAGTTATTACAACATGCGAAGGACAATAGCCCGGCCATAAAATAAGGTCACGACCAGACTTCTGAGCGGTATATTGCCCAAGGTTTTTGTCCGGTACGAAAATAATCTTTTTATCTTTTGGTAACGAGTTTACAACTTCGACCGCATTTGCGCTCGTACAGCAATAATCGCTTTCAGCTTTTACTTCGGCGGAACTATTGACATAACAAACCACCAAAGCGTCAGGATGTTTTTGTTTGAGTTTTCTCAACTCAGCTCCTGTTATCATATCAGCCATCGGGCAGCCGGCATGTTTATCAGGCAAAAGCACAATCTTGTCAGGCGAAAGAATCGCCGCGGTTTCAGCCATAAATAATACGCCGCAAAATACAATCACATTCGCGTCTGTTTTTGATGCCTGGATACTTAAACCAAGTGAATCTCCGGCAAAATCCGCGATATCCTGTATATCTCCCATCTGGTAATTATGAGCGAGAATTACAGCATTATGTTTTTGTTTAAGTTTATTTATTTTTTCAATTACAGTGATCAAAATACACTCCTATTGCATTTATGTCTTATTTGAATTCTTTTTGAAAATTAATTCCGCGTTACGGGTAAGAACAGTAACTCCGGGCGGCACAGTTTCCTTAACCCAGACATTACCGCCGATTACAGAGTCTTTTCCGATAACAATG
>CAZMPL010000141.1:0-8579 GCA_964567805.1 uncultured Pirellulales bacterium
ACAAGGCTCCCGAGGCTTTTGATATGTATGCCGACTACGCAAAAGGTACACTGAAGTTGACACTTGAACTTTAAATCGTCGTGCGCCGTGCGTGATGCGTCGTGCAAAACAAAACGCAATACTCAATACGATATACGCAATACAAAAAACATATAGGAGTTGATAATGACATCATCGGTAGAATTAAAAGATTTTGAAGCCAGCAAGGTAATGCGAAATGTAATGGGCCAGTATTTCAAAGAATTAACTGACCCGGCGAGACCAAAGAAGATAGCCTATTGTACAAGTGTCGGACCTGCTGAGCTTTTAAGAGCTATGGGATTCGAAGTATATTTCCCGGAAAATCACGGTGCAATGCTCGGTGCAACCAGGATGGCAACCGATATGATTCCATTTGCTAATGCACGCGGATTTTCGCCGGATATCTGCTCATATTTAACCAGTGACATCGGCTCATACCTGAAAGGCGAAAGCCCGATAAGCAAGATGAAACTACCCGGACCGCCAAAAGCCGACGTTCTTGTTTACAATACAAACCAGTGCAGAGACGTAAAGGACTGGTTCGAGTTTTATGCCCGTGAATGGAATGTACCATGTATTGGCGTTCATACGCCACGAGCAATCGGAGATGTAAACGAAATAATTATTGATGCAGTAGCAAAACAGATTGAGGCACTTATACCGACACTTGAAGAGGTAAGCGGCAGGAAGTTCGATTTTGACAAGCTCAAAGAAATAATCGCTCTTTCCAAAAAGTGTACCGTACTATGGAAAGGCGTTCTGGATGCGGCGGCGAATGTACCTTCGCCTATCACATTCTTCGATGGTACAATACAAATGGGACCAGCGGTTGTTCTTCGCGGTACACAGGCCGCTATCGATTATTACGAAGTTCTATTAGCCGAGCTAAAGCAAAGAATTAACAACGGCATAGGTGCAGTCGAAGGCGAAAAATATCGTATTCACTGGGAAGGTATGCCGGTATGGGGCAAACTCAAGAGCCTGGCAATACAGTTTATAGAACTTCAGACCGCGGTTGTTTCCTCAACATATTGCAATAGCTGGGTATTCGAAGCATTGGATCCGAATCAGCCGTTCGAGAGTATGGCAAGAGCATATTGCGAATTATTTATTTGCCGCAGTGATGAGCCCAAAGAAGCTTATCTCGAAAGAATGATTGATAAGTATAAAATAGACGGTATTTTCTATCATAATGCCAAAACATGCCCTAATAATTCTAACAGCCGTTATGATATGCCGCAGCGAATGCAGAAAAAGACCGGCAAGCCTTTCGTGATTGTTGACGGAGACCTGAATGACTTGCGTCTATATTCAGAAGAACAAACACGAACCAATATAGAAGCATTTGTAGAACAACTTTCGCAGGGATAAGAATGGCAGAAGAACAAACTGATAAAATGCAGTATTATTGTGGTATTGATATAGGTGCATCTTCTGCCAAGCTCGTTGTTATTAATTCTGATAGCCGGATCGTCGCAAAAACCATTGGACGTTCCGGAGTCGATTACGCAAAAACGGCCGAACAATTACTGAACGATTTGGCTAAGGCAGAATCTTTTGACCGCTCACAAATTGCAAAATCGTTCTCGACCGGTTATGGTCGTGACAATGTCCCCTGGGCGGACGGAAAAATGACAGAAATCGCATGTCACGGCAAGGGAGCATACTTCCATTTTCAAAAACGTATAACGGTAATCGACATTGGCGCCCAGGACAGCAAGATAATTCATCTCGACGAGAATGGCAAAAGAGAAAACTTCAAGATGAATCGTAAATGTGCCGCGGGAACTGGTGCTTTCATCGAAGAAATTGCATATCGATTGGCATTGGATGTTTCTGAGCTTAATACCCTGGCCGAGTCATCTACAAATGATGTATCGTTAGGAAGTTTCTGTACGGTATTTGCCGCGACAGAAGTACTTGCGAAAATTCGGGCCGGCGTGAATGTCGCAGATATTGTTCGGGGAGCTTTTAATTCCGTTGTTAAACGAATTGTGGAAATGGATCGCATCGATGGCATGCTTGTCATGACCGGCGGTGTAGTGGCAAATAATCCCTTCCTGGCCAAGTTGATTGGGCAGGCATTTGGTACTGAGGCGCATATTGCGCCATATGCACAATATAACGGCGCATTTGGTGCAGCTTTGTTCGCGGCAGAACAAACTGGCTAATTGCATTTATAACTATAAATTAAAGTAAAAAAGGAAATAACATGTTTGATAAACTATTCAGTCCGAAATCCGTCGCTATTATAGGCGCCTCACAAAAGGCACTTTCGATTGGTAATGTCATTACAAAAAATCTGTTAAAATATCAGTACAAGGGAGCGATTTACCCAATTAATCCCAATGCAGATGAAATCCTCGGTATCAAAGCCTATCCATCGATTCTTAATGTTCCAGGTGAGGTTGATCTTGCGCACATGTCTATCCCAGCGAAATTTGCGCCCGGTGCAATGGAAGAATGTGGAAAAAAAGGAGTGAAGTTTGTTATTATCAATAGCGCAGGTTTTAAAGAGGTTGGTAAAGAAGGTCTTGCTATCGAGAATGAAGTTATTGCCATCGCAAAAAAATATGGTATCAGGATATTTGGTCCTAATTGCCAGGGAATCATAAATACAGACCCGGAAATAAGAGCCTACTGTGACTTTACATTTACCTTCCCGGAACCGGGCCATATTTCAATCGTCGCTCAAAGCGGCGGCGTAGGCGCGCTGTTTATGCAGGCAATTCATGATCTTGGTGTTGGTATGCGTTTCTATGCTTCCAACGGGAATGCCTGTGATATCTCAATTCCTGAAATATTACGATACTATGGTAACGATGAAAAGACACGGGCAATTATACTTTATGCCGAAGGCTTTTCGAATCCAGCAGAGTTCATGGAAGCGGCAAGAGAAGTCGCTGCTAAAAAACCGGTTCTCGGAATGCGTGCCGGACGAACTGCTGAAGGAGCGAAAGCCGCGACTTCTCACACCGGCGGCCTTGCAGGTGGCGGATTATCTACAGAACTAATTTTCAAAAAGACCGGAATTCTTACATTCAGAGATGTAGAGGAAATGTGCCAGTCAGCCGTTGCTCTCTCATCACAACCGATACCAAAAGGTAACCGAGTTGGTTTGATTACCGACACAGGCGGCCCGGCTATCATCGCGACAGATGAACTGGTCGATGCCGGCCTTAAAATCCCGGAACTTTCCGATGCGGCAAAGGCAATCCTGAAAGAAAAATTGCTGCCGCAGGCTTCTCTGAGAAATCCTATTGATGTTGTCGCTACCGCAGGAGCGCCTCATTACAGGGCGGCTCTTGATGTATTGATGAATGAAGAAAATATTGACAGCGTGTATATAAATTTTGTCACGCCGTCATTTGTTGACTGCGAAGCAGTCGCAAAAGAAATGGCCGAAGTGAGCAAGCAGAAAAAGAAACCAATTGTATGCAACTATATGACCGACAAACCGCAATGGACAGGTACGACCGCTAATATGAAAGCCGGTGGTATTCCATGTTATGATTATCCGGAGATGGCGGCTAAAGCTCTCGCAGCTTTGACGAGGTATAATGATTTGCGCAATCGAGATATTGGAGAGGTACGCACGTTCAAAGATGTTGATAAAGCAAAAGCACAAAGCCTGTTAAAACAGGCTAATGACAGCAAACGAAAAATACTTTCCGCTGCAGAAGTTTATGGAATCCTTGCTGCCTATGGTATTCCAGCCGCACCATGGAAAATAGTTGACAGTGCTAATGGAGCAGTAAAAGCTGCCCAGGAAATAGGATTCCCGGTAGTAATCAAAGCCGACTCCGAGAGCATTGTCCACAAAAGTGATGTCGGCGGCGTAGCGGTCAACCTTACTGACAAAGCTGCCGTAGAGAAAACAGTAAAAGCTATGATAAATAAATTTGGTGAAAAGGGATTGAAGTTCTTTGTCCAGAAATTTATGCCGGGCGGCCGAGAGGTGATTGTTGGCGCAAAGGCAGAGCACGGACTGGGACACATGATAATGTTTGGACTTGGCGGCGTAAACGTCGAACTATTTAAGGATGTTTCCTTTGAAATCACGCCGGTATCTGATGCGGAAGCAAAACAAATGCTTTCTTCCATTAAAGCCTATCCTCTCCTTTCGGGATTCAGAGGTTCAAAAGGCGTTGATCAGGAAAAACTGGTCGAGGTTATCGAGCGTATATCACAACTTGTAACTGATTTGCCTGAAATCCAGGAAATGGATTTGAATCCGATTATTGCCTATGAAGACAATATTTGTGTAGTTGACGCTCGTATTAGTTTATAACACATCTATACGTAATTAAAAGGGCGCGAGTATTTCGTGCCCTTTTTTTTTATAATGCAGGGCACAAAAATAAAAATATCGCGTGTATAATAATATTAATGAATGCCCATGCAATCAATCCAAAGAAAAACGATGAGCGTTGTTTTTCATCCTCAATTAAAGACACTACTATCGCACCCATCGAAGAAAATGGTGACACCGCTGTTGTCAATCCACCTACTGTAATCGCAGAAAAAAGAAGACCTGCG
Source organism: uncultured Pirellulales bacterium (assembly GCA_964567805.1). Classification (GTDB taxonomy): domain Bacteria; phylum Planctomycetota; class Phycisphaerae; order Sedimentisphaerales; family Anaerobacaceae; genus JAFGPS01. The sequence goes on from CAZMPL010000141.1 coordinate 4,561, forward strand.
TCAACTCCACCCGCGGCGACTCCCGGGACAAGTGGGAAAAACGTTGTGTTTACCACAAAGCCGCTTACAAAAAAACTCATGATACCGGAAAAAGTCGCAAAAAGGACTGGAGAGAGGCTATGAGAAAAATTGGAAGATAAGAATTCAGATATTCTATCAACCGAGCCTGTTTTGGTAACAATAGAAATCAGCATGCTCATTCCGCACAAAACAGTAAAAGCCCTCCAGGGGACACGTAAAAAAGATTTTTTCTCGTCACCAACTTTAAATAATAAACAAAGCAAGGCACAAAAAAATGATACGAATGCTATATTAAGATTTTTTTTGAGGAACTCCAAAAAAGTCACCTCTGGAAATGCGATATTCAACAGGGGAATAAAAACCATAATACAAATATATAAAAATATAATTCCAAATGTTATCTTTTGTTTTCCTTCAAAAGCCGAGGGTTTTGAAATCTCTTTTGCTTTTATTTTGTAACCTTTGAAGATAATATATGCAGCTGCGAATATAATCGTATAAAGAATAAAACCATGTAATAAAGTTCTGTATGCATATGTACCTGCAATTTCCTGAGAATATTGTGCCTGTTCCATTAATTCTTTGATGAAAATATAAATAGTACTTATTGGAGTTAATCCACCTATGCTTACGCCGCATATCACAGATAAGGCAGCAAGAAAATAGTTCATACCAGTAATCCCGGCAATGGTTATTGATATGGGCAGAAGAAGCACAATCGCTCCGTCACCTGCACCAATACCGGCCAAAACAAAACCCAGAAAATACAGAACTATCGGTAAGGCCCATGGAATGGAGCGGCATATATAAACAGCATGCAGCGCTAATTTTTCGAGGGAACCATTGAGTGTGGCAAAACTATAGAAAAAAGTTACGGCAAAAAGCATCAGGAACAACTTTGTTGGCCACAAATTAATAATTTCTGTCGGCGATATCTTCAATACAAACGAACCTAATATATAAGCAGAAAATATTGCCCAGAGCCCAATATTGGTTTTTGTCACAGTACCCATAATTATTACTAAAATAATAATTACACTGCATATAAGCAGAATACTCATATTTATTTGTCCCTTCTACAAAAATAAATAATTACGGGAAAAGCGTAAGGTAAACTAAAAAGAAATCCGCTATCTAAGCCTCAATTCGGTTCTTTCTATCACTTCATCCTGAACTTCTTTACCCAACACTGTAAAATAAGCACTATAACCGGCGACACGTACTACAATGTCACGATGCTTCTCAGGAGTTAACTGTGCATCCTGAAGTGTTTTCTTGTCTATTACATTAAACTGGACATGCTTGCCGCCGTTTTTGAAATAGGCTTTTATAAGATAAGATAGTTTTGCCAAATCTTCATCTGTTTTCAGGGAAGCAGGATGAAATTTCATATTCAGTAATGTCGCCTGATAAGAATCCTGATCAATCTTGCAGGCACTTTTTATAATCGCGGTCGGTCCCTTCTTATCCATTCCATGCATGGGTGACATACTTCCATCAGCAAGAATTTCTCCTTTGCGTCTTCCATCCGGTGTAGCTCCAGTCAAAGCACCTCCCGGCTGATGAGAAGTAATAGAAATCGCTGTTGTTATGATTTTACCGCCATAGACAGTGTCAATTTCAGTTAAAGTATGTTCAATAAATTTATACAGTTCAGCCGCAATTGAATCTACATAGTCATCATCATTTCCATATTTTGGAGCCTCAAGGAACATCTTCCTCATATCTTCATAACCTGCCCAATCAGCATCAAGAGCGGCTATCAATTCTTTCATAGTGACTTTTTTATCGTCATACACGAGTTTTTTTACAGCAGCCAACGAATCCGCGACATTTATCGCTCCGATTGTACATAGAACAGAACCATTCTCGAATGGCATCTTGCGGCTTAATAAATCTTTACCTTCTTTTATCGCGTCCTTCATTAAAGAAGACCTGAACGGATCAGGAAATAACTGCCTTTGGGCCAAAAGCTCTACATTGTTTTTTTCTCCAGCGAGAGATAATAGATACTCAAGCTGCTTATAGAATGCAGATTTAAAACCATTATATGATTTCATATCTTCGACATTACCGGTTTTAATACCGACCAACTCGCCATTATTCGGATTTATGCCGTTATGCATGAATATATCAAACGCAAGAGAAACCACAAACATTCCTATCGAAACAGTTCGTGATAGAGCGGGAATATTGCCATCAAGGCATCCGGTCATTATATATTCACGGGCATCTTCAAGTGACATTCCATTTTTCAGGAAAAATTCGATATATGATTTGTCATTTACAAATGCAGGCATTCCCAAACCTGTACGAACGACTTCCAATGCTTTTTGCATCAGTTCGACAGGTGTGTTATCATGTACACGAAGTGTAAGTGTATGATGAGGAATCCGGGTTTGTTTCGCGGCTTCCAGGAGAAGGTAAGTCAACTCATTCGTCGCGTCTTTTCCTTCTCGTGTCACTCCGCCGATTGTCCAGTTGTGCCATTTCGCCATTCCGGAATTTTTCTTCCTGTTAGCCTGACCGGATACTCTGTTCAATTTAATATCTTTAATACGAAGACACTCAAGTAATTCAAGAACCTCATCATCACTAATCTTTCCAGCGTCTTTATCTTTTTTGTAAAAAGGATACATATACTGGTCGAATCTTCCCGCCGCGGAAGTTGGAGAAGGACACACTAAAAGAAACGTGAACCAGAATGACTGCAAAGCTTCGAAGAAATTTCTGGCAGGATAAGCAGGAATCCAACGGCAGGCATGAGCTATTCTTTCAAGTTCTTTTTTGCGAGTCGAATCTTTTTCATTTCGCGCCATTTCCTGAGCTAATTGAGCATAACGATTCGCAAGATTAATAACGGCTTTGTGTACGATTATTACAGACCTTAGAAAATCCTTTTTTTCAGGAAATTCGCCGCTGCAATTTTTAAGTTTTTCTAATTCCTCTTCGGCCTGGGATATTATTTTCAAAGAACCTTCGTTGAGCATTTTTTCATAATCAACGCCGACTAAAAAGAAGCCCGGCCCGAGACCTAAACCGGATTGAGCATATCCCCCGCCGCTGCCTACTTTTTTTCCTTTCCAGGGAGGAAGAATTAATCCTGATTTCATAAATGGCCGGAGACGTTCATTCTCATACAATACTTCTCCCATTGCTGAAACCAGATTATTTTCGGTGAAAGCAGCATTTAATTCAAACAATTCATCTTCATCTTGAGGAGTAATAGAATATTGTTCTTGTTTCAGAGAATCAATTTCATCCTGTGTCCATGTGCCGTATTCATAATCTATTTCGAGTCCCAATGGTTTACTGGCACCTGCACCGGCGAAGAGTTCATCTTCTTCTATAAATATATTTATATTATTCAAGACATTTGAAAGAATTTTCGCCCGCCTGATGATATTCGGCTCGCCTTTGGTTTCGGCAAGAGTTTGTACTGCAATCCGAAACTTCTCGATACAAAGCGGGTACTTATCCACTTTGAGACGGTCAAGCATTCTTTTTATTCTGTCATTCATAAATAAGCCATTCGATAAAATCTTACTACCCGCCTATTTTAACAGATAATCCATAAGACTCCAAAATGTTTCTCAATTCATTCATTTTTTCATCCGAGGGAATTGTTCCGGAAAAACCTTTCCCCTGCCGTTCGAGATTCTTATGCTTTGATTCACCTAAGTTATTATAAGGTAATAAATGCACTGTTATCGATTTATCCAGTTCGGTTGCGATAAAATTCGCTGCCTGTTGTATATTTAAAACCGAATCATTACAACCGGGAATTACTGGTAATCTGGCTATAATTGGAATCCTGAGTTCGTGATATATTTTTTTCGCATTTTCTAATATAGTTTTGTTCGAGACTCCGGTCAGTTTTATATGTTCGTTATCATCAAAATGTTTAAAATCATAAAGTACTAAATCAGTATAATTCAAAACCTGTTTTATACTTTCCCATGAGCCATATCCGCTTGTTTCAATTGCTGTATGAATAT
>CAZMPL010000142.1:0-7208 GCA_964567805.1 uncultured Pirellulales bacterium
CTTAATGCTAATCGTGCCTCCCTGCCAATCTAATAGCGTGACATATACATTACCATTATTGCGCGTGTACCGAACCGAGCCCTCGCCATAAACTTCAAATGGGCGGGATGAATGCACCGCTTCACCGTTGACTTTCAGCCAAACGCCTATGTCTTTAGCAATGCGTGTCACTTCTGGATCAAGATCGCCGCGACCGTGCTGAGTGAGATTAAGCAGCATAGTTCCATTGCGGCAGACATTCTCCATCAATAATCCGACTAATTCTTTAGAGTTTATGGTGGTTTCTGTCTGGAATGAATAGGCCATGATTTCAGGTTCGATAATGGCTTCGGTACTCTTGACTAAGGAACGGTCAACATGTGGAAGCATATCCGGGCTGTTTTGGAAACTATTATAGCGTCCGCCTACACCCTTGAGATTCAGCACGGCCTCCATTTTCCCGCCGTTCCACTGTAAAGATTTGTTGTAATAATTCGCGGCCAGCGGAGGGGCAAGAAAACCCAATCCCATATTGACGCCAAGGTCAGTCTGAGAGTCACCCGCATGTTCATCGAAATAGATTATATCCGGATGATATTTGGTTATGGCATCATCCACTCTCCACATGAACTGGTTGGCAAAAGGCGAGAGTAACGGATCATTCTCCGGACGACGCTGCCCCCTCGCTATAGTATGCGGCGGGCCGTAAAGGTCCACAGGGTCCATACCTTCCCACCATTTGCTTTTTCCATCGAGAATCATTTGCAGCGCATCGTAGGGCACACCCTGTTTCGCTCCTGTCCTGTCACTGGTGTAACGCACTGTCATAAACTGACCCCATGTGCGGCCCGGAGAATTGTGAAAACCTATACCGAAACGCAAATTGTGCTGACGTGCGACTTTTTCCCACGTGCCGACAACATCAATCTTTGGACCCACATTCACGGAGTTCCAGGGCTGATAGGTCGAATCCCAGCAATCGAAATTATCATGGTGAACACCCATAGCCATGAAATAACGTGCTCCCATTTCAACATACAAATCCATCAACTCGTTCGGATCCCATTTATCTATTACCCAGTTGTTGCAGATGTCCTTGTAACCATACTCCGAAGGATGGCCAAAGTGACTGATGTGATAATTATACTGATTGTTTCCATGCATATACATGCCGCGGGCATACCAGTCACCTTGCTCCGGCATTGATTGCGGATCCCAGTGCGACCAGACGCCAAATTTGGCGTCACGCCACCATTCGGGTACAGTGTAAATGCGGCCCAATTTCTTCCAGTCAGCCGCATATGGACCTTCAGCTACTTTCAATGAAGGCAGATTCCAAATATCAGGAGACAATCCCAAATCCCCGTTACCAACAATTATTCGATCAATATTAATCGGGACATCATTATCAACCAGACTGATGGTCAATGATGCGTTGTCAGGAATATTAACATCAATGACGGCATTCAGAAACGAACCGGTTAAAGCTCCTGAAGAATGCACATTCACTTTGTGTACAGGTTGATCATTGACGACAACACTGATTGTGCCAGCGCTTACAGACGCATACCGAATCGCCAATTTGCTTCCAGTTGGCAGGCTGGTAAACTTTATGCCTTGTTCTGGCTTAGTTAAACAAACCAGGTAACCTCCAGAAGCAGTATTGTCAGTCACTTTGGAAGCTCCACCAAGAAGTTCAACGGATTCTGCTTCGAGCATGTGTTTTTCAGTAGAGATGGCCAACTTTGAAACGGAGAATAAAAGTGAGAAAATAATCAGTAAAACTCGGATGTCACGAATGAAATTGAGAAGCTTTTTAATAATCATTTATGTCTCCTTCTGAATCACTTCGAAATAATTATCATAGACTCTTAGCGAATAATTGCACGAAGCTAATATGATAATCCCCAATACAAGCAGCAATAGAACATTAAATTCCCACATAAGCTAAATATTATCCCGACTTCAAACCTCTTCGGTTGGCTGGATATTTGTTTTAATATTTCTCTTTTCTTTAATATACATGCTCCAGAGACGATCATCGGAACGTTCATTATTCCATTCGTCTGTCGTAGTATTGAAAGTTCGAGTTGGTTGATCTGGTCCGCCGCGTCTTCTCATACCTCTCATTCCTTCCATTCCCATTACTTCCTCATTTAAAGTTATTCCAAGACCGGGGCCGTTCGGTACATAAACAAAACCATCTGTTTGTAAGATTGGTTTTTCAAGATTAGTGATAGCATTTTCATAATTCGGATCATCTGCGCCGTGATGTTCCAATACAATAAAATTTTCTGTGGCGGCGGCGCAATGAATGCTTGCGAACCATGTCACTACTCTGCCGTCCATGTGCAATGCCATTGCAATACCATGCTCCTGTGCATAATCTCCGATTTTCTTTGTCTCAAGCATTCCGCCTGAAGTCGCCAGATCCGGATGAATCATTGAAACTGCATGTTTATCAATAAGCTCGCGGAAATTATTAAGAGTATAAATATCCTCACCAGTTATAATTGGTGTTGTGCAGGAATTCCTGAGTCTCAGAAGCAAATCAGTATGCTGCCATGGAATCATATCCTCATACCATGCAAAATTGAATTTGTCCAGTTTCTGCGCAAGTTTAATCTGGTCCTCCAGAATCATATGCCCATAATGGTCGGTTGCAATCGGGATTTCCCAACCGACAGTATCACGCACTTGCTGACACCAGTCTGCGATAATATCAAGACCTTTGTCTGTTAACCTGACACCGGTAAACATATGTTCAGTATTTCCATTTATTGAATATAAATTCCACTGATCGAAAGGATTAATAATCGGAGGTGCGGTAATAACTCCCTCAATACCTCGAAGCAAATCGATTCCAAAGTCCATTTTAAGGAACTTATATCCTTTCTCAATGCGGCTTTTCATCGCATTTCCCATTCGAACAGGATCTCGCTGTTGTGAAGTGTCAGCATATAAAAGAATTTTGTCCCTGAACTTGCCGCCAAGCATTTGCCAGCAGGGAACTCCCCATACCTTTCCGGCGATGTCCCAACATGCCATTTCGATGGATGCCGGACCAGCTCCCTGTCGGGCATTACCTCCATACTGTTTGAGCTTTCGCCAGATTTTATCGACATTGAGCGGATTCTCGCCAAGAATGCGGCTTTTCAGCATCAGGGCATAAGTAATGCTTGAGCTGTCGCGAATCTCACCATATCCGGAAACTCCCTGATTGGTATCAATCCTGATAAAATGGCCTTGCGTACGCATGTCGGTAATTCTCAAATCGGATGGTTGCGAATTTGTGTTTACATTTCCATAGACAGCTTCATAATCATCGTTTGTCGCGAATCCGCCAAGAGCAGCTACCGCGGCGGTTGCAGCACCGGTCTGAATGAAAAATGACCTGCGGGATATTTCTTTTTCTTTCTTCACTGTCGCGAATTTTAATTTTCCATTTACATTCTTAGACATATTTTATCTCCAAACAACATCAATAATCTTATTTGACTGTATCGTGGTATTCCAAAATGAATCCATAATGATAAGGTTTATTGCCGACTATTGTATATTGGTCCATGGTTCTTGCTCCCCATGAATCGTTGCCTCCTACGCCATGGATATTAAGATCAATATTCAGATTGATAAAGTCTCGAACAGGTAAGTCGAAAGGATGTTTTGCCTTTTCCAAATCATCTTCAGTATAAGGCCAGGCTCTAAAGCATAGTTCCTGCAAACCGGTGACATGGATATGATTGCCGCTCTGGTCTGAAAGACTGAACCATCTCACATCGCAGCGATTGGCATTATCCTGAGGTGCGACATAATCTGTGATAAAGTTTTCAAGTTTGGATTCATACAGACCGATGAGGTATCCGGTTTTTCTATCCGGATAGTTTTCGTAGGGGCCGCGTCCATACCATGAAACATTATTAAAGTAATTCTGTATCTGTACTCGCATACCGAACTTCGGCATAAGAGGGATTGTTGTCTGATTAGGCTGGTAATCGGCCTGCACCTGTATTTGTCCCTTGCTGTTAATTACATAATCCAAAGTGTATTGTGCGACATCATAAAGGTTCATAAGACAGTGGACTTTTACAAGATTATCCTCTTTTTTGACCTCGATTTGTTTTACAACAAGGTCGGCAGAGGCTTTCTTCCACGGGCCAAGACGACTATTGTAATTGTTGCGTTTCTGATTGTCGTTAGCCGGTTTCCAGAAATAAGGCTCCAAAGGTCCCTTGAGCAATTCGTTATCTTTAACAATCCAGCTAATCAATGTTCCTTTGCTTTTATTAAGCACAATTTTAAAATTTTCACCGTTTACCTTGAAATCGTCGGAATTTTCCTGAACTTCCAAATTGCCCTGTGTCGCCTGCAATGTATCGACTTTTGCTTTCTTTATAACAAATTGCTCACGGACAACACGGAATCCTTCTTCCGCCCATAGAGTGGGGGACTTAAGTTGCGCTGTAAGATTCAAGCATATATCTTCCGGAGTTGATTCGAGCCATTGAGGTGATAATATTTCTATTGTTTCGGATTCACCCGATTTCAGTGACTTGATATTCAAAATATCGGAGGACTTAACTTTGCCATTAGCTTTAAAGCTGTATCGAATATCCAGGTGGTCGAGTGACAGGAATTCATAATGATTAGTAATTTTAATTCTGATTGGTTCAGTACTGACGAGTTCGAATATTACCGGCTGATAAACTTTTTGCACCTGGTAGTAATGTGGATGAGGTACTCTATCAGGTCCAATCAAACCATTTATGCAGAATGCGCCGTCATTCGGGACATCGTTGAAATCGCCGCCATAAGCCCAGTATTCGTTGTCCTTGAGTGACAAGGATGCTGGGTTACCATCGTAACTCAACGGTGAGCCGTCAGTACGCTTTGCGATACCTTGATCGACCCAATCCCAGATTGCGGCGCCAACTATACTTGGATCGGAATATATTACGTCCCAGTATTCCTGAAGATTACCAACTGAATTTCCCATAGCATGAGCATATTCTCTCAAAAAAACAGGGCGATCTGTTGTTCTTTGCCCCAACTGTTTGAGTCTTTCCGGAGGCAAATAACCATCATCATAAATCGCGGAAACACTTCTATCTGAATCGCTGAAAACAGGGCGAGTTGTATCAATTTTCTTTACGGCTTCGGCCATAGCTCTCATATTGCGGCCTCGTCCTCCTTCATTACCTAATGACCAAAGGATTACGCATGCGTGATTTTTGTCACGCTGAACCATAGATACCGCCCGGTCCACATGTGCGGCTTCCCACAATGGATTTTCTCCCAAAACAGTATTGCCGATACCGAATCCATGCGATTCCTGGTTAGCTTCATCCATAATGTATATGCCGTAAATATCGCACAATTCATAAAAATACGGGTCGTCAGGATAATGCGAAGTACGAACCATATTTATATTCGCCTGCTTGAGAAGTTCCAGGTCACGTCTCATTGTCTGCATGTCAACATGGCGGCCGGTACGTGGGTGATGCTCGTGACGGTTTACTCCTTTGAGTTTTACTGCTTGCCCATTGATTTTAAATAACTCGCCTTCAACTGAAACTTTCTTGACACCAAATCTCCAGTGTATTGTGTCAACGATTTCATCTTTTGTGTTTTTCAGATTTAGTTGCAAGTCATACAAATCAGGTGTTTCAGCAGACCAAAGCAATGGTTTATCCAATGTTGTTTCAAGTGTTACTGGATTATTAGAAGAAGAATCAATTGACTCAATATTTTTTGATATTACTTTGCGTACAAGCCCCTTCAAAATAATCACTTCAACAATTAAATCCTTTGCTGCGGCATCAGACCTGTTTTCAACATTAACCTGCACATTCACATTTGCCTTAGCCAATGAGTCGTCAGGTTCTGCTGTAACTATAAAATCCTGAATAAATGTTTTGGGCCGGATAAACAAATCCACATCCCGGAAAATTCCGCTGAGCCGCCACATATCCTGGTCTTCGAGATAACTTCCATCAGACCAGCGATAAACTTCTACGGCTAATTTGTTTTCACCTTGTTTGATGAAAGAACTTAAATCGAATTCCGCCGGAGTCATCGAACCCTGACTGTATCCAACTTTTTGTCCGTTTACCCAGATATAAAATGCGGATTTTACTCCACCGAAATTTATAAATATTTCTTTATCAAGCCATGACTCAGGGACATTAAAAGTCGTAGAGTAACTGCCAACCGGATTACGATGGGAATAACTGTAAAATGTTCGCTGCGGTTCACCTGTGACACTTGGAGGATTCGACTTGAAGGGATAAGCCATATTTGTATAAATCGGCTTACCAAATCCCTGCATTTGCCAGTTGCCAGGTACCTGAATTAAATCCCACTTATCTACAGAATAATCCTGCTTATAAAAATCTATTGGCCTGGAATCAGGATCAGGTGACCATTTAAAACGCCACAAGCCGTTAAGTGATACAACTCTCGAATCTGTACCCTTCTCACTTGGTAAAACAAATGTCGCATGAGCTTTCTCTTTATTTATTCCAATTACAGAGGGATTTTCCCAATCATTAACCTTAGGACTTTCCTGAGAATACGTTATAATCGTACTGAAAAGGATATATGTAACCATCAAAGGTAATTTTATTTTTTCCATATTTTCTCTTTTTCTACTAAGGTTTACATTTATATTGTTCTTATAGTTTGATTGAGATTTCCTTGCCTGTATAGGTTACTTCTTTATCAAACTTTTCGACGGGTTCATCTCCTATGCCTTTACCTTTGGAAACTTTTACGATATTGAATTTACGTTCTTTAAGCATTCCTGGAAACTCACCTTTGCTTTCACCGATAGTTAGTGTTTTATTCGCATTGTCCCAACTAAAATTGATGGTAGAATAAATTCCTTTCTCGTAATTATAGTTGTCATTTTCATCTTCATACAAAGTAAATTTCCCATCTGCACCTTCATAAATACGGATTTGCAGGTTATCCCATTTTTTCTCTTCTGCATACTGCACTTTGGGACCAATCGGAATAATGCTGCCCGCTTTTACATACAACGGCATAATATCGATGGGCGTTTCTTTGCTAACCGTTTGTCCGCCTTTAATGTTTTCACCAGTCCAGAAATCAATCCAGTCTGTGCCTGCCGGCAGATAAAGATTTTTCGATTTGACCGTACTGAAGTCTTCCTGCCTGTTGCTTGTATACATGCCTTCAGTTACCGGGCTGACAAGGATGGATTTACC
>CAZMPL010000142.1:7218-8575 GCA_964567805.1 uncultured Pirellulales bacterium
CATCATTAATGTCCAGTGCCTTCTCGTCCGAAGCAAAATCCATAACCAATGCTCGCATCATGCTCGATTGGTTGGCCGTGATGTCCCATGAAGCTGAATAAATATATGGCAGCAGACTGTATCGCAGGTTAATATATTTCTCGATGGCATCATAGACCTTGTCACCTTTCTTGCCGAACTGGTAAATCTCACGAGGGGCATCGGCACCATGTGAACGCATCATTGGACAAAACGCGCCGAATTGAATCCAGCGGGCATATAACTCCCGATAATCCGGGTCATCAAGTTTCTGTCTGTATCTTGAAAGGAAAAAGCCGCCAATATCACTATTCCAATAAGGATTCGCCGTCATAGAAAAGTTTAAGCCGGCTGAAATCTGATTTTTCAACGCACTCCATGATGATGTCACATCACCCGACCATGTGTTGGCACCATATCGCTGCTGGCCGGCAAAAGCCGAACGTGTCAAAATGAACACGCGTTTGTCGGATGTCACTTCACGCTGATGGTCGTAAACACCACCAACCGCTACCAATGGATAGGCGTTACGCACCTTACGGAATGAACCAAGATATGTCTTGTTATCGAAGTCTGTCGGTTTGGAATCCAGGTGATCAGGTTCAGTAGAGTCCATCCACCAGCCGTCCATACCTAATGAAAAAAGGCCCTGGTTCAGGTATTTCCAGTAAATATCACGGGCTTCAGGATTAAATGGGTCATATGGTTTCACGCCGGACGGATACTCGCGATTTGGAGGCCAGGCTGTCAGTCCGGATTGCGGCCATGTGCCCATATCAAGAAACATACCCTTGGGTTCCATCTCACGGTATTGTTTGGTCATTGGGCCAAACGACGACCAGATGGAAATTATTATATGCGCGTTCATATTATGGATTTCATTTACCATTCTTTGCGGATTTGGAAATTCCTCATTCAGGAATTCCATCGCATTCCACAGGTAATTATTTCCCCAATACTGCCAGTCCTGAATAATCCCATCAAGCGGCACACCCAATTCGCGGTATTTCCTGACTACTCCAACTGTTTCATCCTGGCTCTTATAACGCTCCTTGCTTTGCCAATACCCAAATGTCCAGAGTGGAAACATAGGAACCTGTCCGGTCAGGTCACGCATACATGCAATCACGCCATCTGCATTGCCGCCGTATATTACGTAATAATCGACGCAATCGCCAACCTCGGAACTGAAAGATGTCCCTTCCTCGTTATCTGCAAAATCTGTTGGTGAATAGTTATCCCAAAACAGACCGTAACCTTTCACAGATTGGAAAAAGGGCACGAAATCCTGGGTATTACCCTGCACCATGTGCAGCCTGATATTGCGTAGTGACATCTT
>CAZMPL010000143.1:0-1312 GCA_964567805.1 uncultured Pirellulales bacterium
GGTAATTATACATGATTTGGCGCTTAAATTCTAATTAAGGGCTTGTTTGAAATAATAAATTTTATGTAAATTACCAGAGAAGCTGATTTTAGAATAAGTTTTCTTGACTATTGCCGGCAATTCTGGTAAGATTATCCAAATTATATACGTCATATTATTTTAAGGGTATTCAATGGAATTACCAGTTAGAGACGATGGTTGAGGGGTGGTTATATAAATAACCTATCGGGAGGAGTATGCAGGATTATAATGAGTGTAACTCATTGTTAAATATAGATTAATATATTTTACAAAAAACACCAACTTTAGAAAGGAGAACATTTCTCATGAACATTTCAAGACGCGATGCGATGAAGCTTTTTGCAGGATCAGTTCCAGCATATTACGCGAATCGTGCAATAGTTTTGGCGGCAAATGGCGCAGCTGCACCAGCAGCGGCGGCAACTGAGGCTCCAAAAATTGGACTGAAGGATGCTTATAAAGGAAAATTCCTGATTGGTACAGCAGGCGATTTACCAGGCAGGTACTCAGAAGCTGAGTTGGCAAACATCAAAGCCAATTATGACATTGTTACACCGGAAAACAATATGAAACCTGAGGGAGTCCAGCGTACAGAAGGCAATTTCAATTTCCAGGGACCTGATGCATTAGTAGCATGGTGTCAGCAAAACGGTCTCAAGGTCTGGGGCCATTGCTTATGCTGGCATTCACAGACTCCACAATTCTTCTTCCAGGGAACAGCAGAAGAAGCATTGGGTCGCCTGCAAAAACACATAGAAACAGTTGCAGGACATATGGCAGGTAAAGTTATTGGTTGGGATGTAGTTAATGAGTCCATCAATGACACTGCCAATGAAAAATCAGAAAACCTCAGAAATATGAGTTGGTATAGTAAAGTTGGTCCACAGGTCCTCAATAAAGCCTTCGAATGGGCACATAAAGCCGATCCGAAAGCGATCCTTTATTATAATGATTACAGTATCGAACAACATGCCGCAGATGATAAAGGCAAACACCCAAGTTCACTGCTGTTGCTCAAACGCCTTCTTGATGAGGGTGCACCGATTAATGGCGTAGGCATACAGGGACATTGGCATCTTGATACCAGAATCGAAAATATTGAAAAAGCGATTCTTAATTACAAGGCTCTTGGATTGGAAGTTGCTGTTACTGAATTGGATGTTACGACCAGAGGCTTCAATAGTGGTGCCTTCAATCCTGGGCCTGATGCTATGGCGCCATCGAATGCCAGATTCTCATTAGCAGCTTTTGAAGGCGGCGCAGCCCCGGCTGGCGGTGCACCAGGCGCAGC
>CAZMPL010000143.1:1412-7297 GCA_964567805.1 uncultured Pirellulales bacterium
CGCTCGCAGAGGTGCCGGCAGAGGTGCTGGCGGTGGTATGGGAATGGGCTTTGGTGGCGGTGGTATGATGGGCGGTCGCGGCGGTACTCCTGTTGATGCTGAAACACTCGCTAAAATGTACGAACAACAGGCAGAGATTTACAAAAAGATATTCCAAATTTTCGATAAGAATAAAGATGTGGTTAAAAGAGTAACGTTATGGGGTATTAGTGACACTCGTACATGGCGTGCTGGTCAGAATCCGCTTCTGTTTGACGGCAATTTGAAACCAAAACCGGCATTTGATGCAGTTATCAATGTTGGATTAGGCAAAAGTTCATAATACATAAATAAAGCATTGAAGCTTTATTAAAAAGAAAAAATGCATATCGGATGGACACAGCGAAAAGATAAGTTTCGTCCGATATGCTTTTTTATTTGTACATAAATGTCACATCATTATTTATTCTTAATAATGACTATTGAGCGGATTATTATCGTCAATTTTACCATAAAAAAGAGGATTTTTTTAATTTTGTAAGATATTATCGGGAGGGGTATATTCCTGATATAGATTTATTAATTTATCTAATTTTACATATTTTTTTGTTATTATAGGAAATAATCATTGACGTAGAACGTCTATTGTTTTAGAATACAATCAGTTTCAAGGAAAAAATGATAATTATGTATTTTCTTAAAAGCCGAGGGTGGCCCGGTAGAGAAAATTGAGAGAGGAACCGCATTTAGTTCTTTCTATCCGCTATCCCGGTTGAGGTAGTAACCCGAAAGGGATTTTTATGAAAAAGAACTTTGTTTGTGCGTTATTTACTGTATTAATTCTTTTAACTGTTACTTCTTCCGTATATCCTCAATGGATACAAACAAACTGGTCGGAAGGTAATAGTTTTTTCAATCTCTATGCCGGTGAAGAAGCTGTTTTTGCCCGAATTTGGGATAGCAATAACGGCGGCCGGGTCTTTTTTACCGACGATAACGGTGCCAACTGGGCTCTTCTCAGTTCCGCAGACGGAGATATTGATATTTTGTCCATGATAATGCTGGATAATACAGTTCTTGCCGGTACATGGGAAGGTTTCTATCGCTGTACTTTATCCGAAATATCATGGGAACCTTTCGAGCCAACTGGAATACCGCAGAATACACCTGTCTGTTCCATCGCGAATATTGGCGACACTTTCTTTGCAGGTTCGATGGGAAAAATTTATAAATCATCTATAAATGATGTAAATAACTGGTCCGAAGCAGGTAATGGATTCCCGGCAAATACTCGTATTCTCTCTATAGTATCCAATGGAAATGCGATTTTGGCTGGTACCGATAATAAGGGAATATATATTTCAACAAACGCCGGTTTGAACTGGACAGCGTTTAATTCAGGTCTTCCAAGTCAAAACATTTCACAGCTTGTTGCGGTCGGTACGAAAGTGCTTGCCCTAACTGTCGCTAATGGTGTTTTCGTATCAGATATTAATGATACGAATCTTGCGGCGGGTTTAGCTTCCATGAACTGGTCGGCAAGTAATTCGGATCTTGAAAATATAAGTTGTCTCTTTATTAATAAAGATTTGCTTTTTGCTGGAACCGATTGTAATGGTGTTTACCGTTCTGCTGACTGCGGCCAAACATGGATTGCGGTAAATTCGGAAATGCCCGATGACGCGCGTATCTGGTCTTTAACATTAAGTAACGAACATTTCTTTGCCGCAACCGATGACGGAATCCTGCTTTTAAGCGCTGCTGATATTAATAATTATACAATAACAGCAAATGCTACAGAAGGTGGAACAATCTCGCCTGCAGGTGACGTCTCAGTTTATGAAAACTGCTCACAAACGTTTACCTTTGCTCCTCTGGTTGGATATAAAATTAATGATGTTCTGGTTGATGGTTCTTCAGTAGGAAATGTAAGTTCGTACACATTCTCTGATGTTACATCCGACCATACAATCTCAGTAGAATTCCTGGCGGTTCCGATTTATACTATTATCTCATCCGCAGGGACAGGTGGTTCTATCTCTCCGTTGGGAGCGGTTCAGGTTTCTGAAAGCTGGTCACAGGAATTTACGATTTCGGTATTACCGGGTTATGAAGTTGCCGATGTAATTGTCGATGGAAATTCTGTTGGTGATGTTTCGAAATATACCTTTACAGATGTAACATCAAACCATACGATTTCTGTAACATTCAAAGATGCGCCTTATATAATTACCGCTTCAGCAAGTGAAGGAGGAACAATCTCTCCATCAGGTAATGTAGAGGTATTGAATGGCGGATCACAGAAATTTACTATTACTCCTTCCGCGGGATATGAGATTAAGGATGTTCTTATCGATGGTGTTTCTTTTGGAAACGTGACATCATACACATTCTCGTCTGTAAAAACGAATCATACTATAAGCGCAGTCTTCAGTTCGAAGGTCGTATATCAAATCAACTGCGGCGGCGGCCAGTCAGGGTCTTATGCTCCTGACCAGTATTACGAAGGTGGTACTACCACTTCCGCATCAGTTACAATCAATACAAGCGGTGTAACGAATCCGGCACCTCAGGATGTTTATCTGACTGAACGATATGGAAACATGATATATACGTTCCCGAATATGGTTAGTGAAACTTCATACAAAATACGTCTCCACTTCTCTGAGATTTACTTCACTTCTACTGGTTCACGCGTATTTAATGTTTATATTAATGGAACTAAAGTAATATCAAATTACGACATATATGCTGAAACCCATGCTCAGGGTAAGGTTGTAGTAAAGGATTATGTTTTTACCGCGAATGCGTCAGGGAATATTGTAATCCAGTTTGAAACTATTGAAGATAACGCGAAAATATCGGCTATTGAAATTATAAAACTTTGATAGAGATTTGATTTTGTAATTTTATTTGGAACAAGACACAAGTTGTAAATTGAAAGTGAAGAAAGGATACCATTTATGCGTAATATCGCCAGAGAAAACATGAGCCCCTCATCTTTGGGGAGGCGAGATTTCCTGCATAAGGCCGGAGCAACATTGGGAGCCGCGGGACTTGCAGGCATAATGGGCCCCTTTGAATTCGCCAAAGCAGCAATTGGAGATGGTGAACGGGGCATTTATATAACAGATATATACCGCACAAAACTAAGCGTTGGTGGAGTTATTATTCGTATCGATACGAATAAAGGTATCTCCGGTTATGGTGAATGCCGTGACGTCGATAGTAATTCTTCTACTGATCTGGCTTATCTTAAATCAACTGTTATAGGGATGAATCCAACACAGGTTGACAGGGTTTTCGACGCGGTCAATAAAAAGATTCTTGAATATTACAATCCTCACAATCCATCTCGCGATTCCAACAGCATGTATAGTATTCCCCGCCGTTCTGGCGCGATGTGCGGCATCGAAATGGCTTGCTGGGATATTATAGGTAAAGTATATAATGTTCCGATTTGGAAACTTCTCGGTCCCAAGCTTCATGATAAAATCCAGATTTATTGCGATACAGATCAGAAGTCCGCATCTACATTACCAGCATATGTAGAGACAAGATTGAATTTGGGCTTTAAATGGTTCAAAGCCGATATGTATCTTACTTCTTTATGCAATACATCTGATTACACACAGCAAAACATAGACGGCTATCCTTACCCTTGTTATGTTCTGAAGGATTCTGCTATTCAGAAATTTGTTAATTATGCTTCAGTATATCGAAGTCTGATTGGGCCGGATTATCCACTGGCATCTGATCACTACCAGGGCTGGGGCAGCAATATAAATCTTGATGTTGAATCAGCTATTAAACTTGCCAACGCGATGGCTTCTCCGAGTTGTCAGGGTATGACCGGCGGCTGGATGGAAGATATTATTCAGTGGTGGTATCCGGAACAGCTTGCACAAGTCACCGCCGGTACCAATATGCCGATTCTTACGGGCGAAGATATGTATCGTTTCCGTGAGCTTCAACCGTTTGCTGATGGAAATAAGATTGATTTCTTCCACCCGGACCAGGCGACATTCGGCGGAATTCATGAGCCCCGACTTGCCGCAATGTATGCATATGAGAGAGGTATTCTCTCCGCGTTACACTGTTCAGGTGGTCCTTTCTCGTTCATAGCGAGCCTTCATGTAGCGGCCGGTATTCCGGAATTTCTTGCATTGGAATTTCATTATCTTGATAATGGAGCCTATTGGTGGTTTGATACAGTTATGGATGGTATGCCAAAGCCGCTGTTTGATGATGGTTTTGCGGCTGTACCAAATGGTCCTGGCCTGGGATTTACACCGAATGCCGCTAATATGAGCGCTAATGGCGCCTCAACCTGGACACGAGTATAAAATCATACATATTGGCTGAAAATAGTTACTACAGCAGAAAACAATATTCACATTGTTAGGCGGAAATATTCTATTCATTCTTCGCAATTGATAATAGTATTACATCAATACTAATCCAGCTACGATATAAAAAAGCTATATTCTGGTTATTTTGTGCAGCGTAAATGTAGATTATGTGGTTGAAAATACACTAAAAAAGGCTCTTTTTGAGATATATGAGCTCATTACCTGCATTTATCTTCTATTAATATTTTTCTTGATAAATTTCATTTATAATGTGCATAATATTAACATGAAGGTTGAATTTTATTGTGTAGAAGTATAAAGAATTTCAAAACAATAAATCAGGAGAGTTAAAATGAGAAACGATTATCCCAAAGTTACATACAGGCAGCATACGTTTCTTTCGAGTCTGGTCTCCGGCTTGAGCATGATTATTGTTATTTTGATAATCTGCGTTACTATCATTGCCGTCTATGGTATGAATCTTGCCGGTCAGAAATCAGAAGAAATTATATCGCTTGCGCAAAACGCGATTCAGGGGGTTCCGGCTATTATGGAATCGCTTCCGCCTGTGGCATCCGACATTGTCAACAGCGAACGTGCCCCCGAATACCGTGACAATATTGAAATTACCGCCGAACCTGTTACTATGCCTCAAAATGCAGCCAGGCTCGGAGTGTCAATGATAATATGGAATAAAGGTTCGATGGTTGTCTCGCTCATGTCACTGCGCATAGTTATTCTTGACAACAGTAATAATATTATTTCTGAAATGAACAGGTGGGTAGTGACACCAATAGCCAGTGACAATGACTGGCCGGGACCGCTTTTGCCTGATTCGAAGAGATATATTTCTTTTCCGGACAAGAAAGCGTATAATATTGCGAATGTTAAAGACTTGAAAGTCGAAGTTGAAGTCACCGAAATCAGGTTATGGAATGATAGAAATGATGAAGAATCTCAACCGATGGACCCGAATTTTCCTGATTCTATCGTGGTAGAAAAAGAGACGCTTCCTGTAGGCCGCATATAACGTTTATTATATGCTTTCGAGCAGCGTTTTCCAGCTTTCGATGTGTCCGTCCTCATCGGCCTGGTCTTTTTCTATAACCGCTTTTGTATCGTCGTCCCACTCGATATTTTTAAGAAGCTCGCCGTAGTGATGGACCGCTTTTGTTTCCACCCAAACGCCTGTTTTCAGAATTGCTTTTGGTCCTCGAATTTTCGATGTGAAGCCGAAAATAAAACCTACCAACCAATACGCCATACGGAAAATGCCCGGCTTGAAATTGTATTCGTATAACTTGACCTGGAAATCCTGGTAGTGTGTCATTTCGTTGCACATCGCCGCGATTAGTTTACGATTCAGTTCGTTCGGTTCTTTTGTAATTTGGAATTTGTATATGGTTTGTGCCATTAGTTCGAGTGTATGCAGAGTAACCAAACCTTTTCGTATCTTCGCAAGTCTTTCCGGAGAAAATCCCTGTCCTCGCAAAGCTACCTGTTTTCCATTCATCTGTGGCCTGATTATCGATATGTCATATTGCTTCTTTTCCA
>CAZMPL010000143.1:7397-8539 GCA_964567805.1 uncultured Pirellulales bacterium
ACTTCAGCTTTAAGCTTGCGATTCATAAGGCTATCGATAGCCTTATGTACAGGTTTATTCAAAAAGATAACTTCATAAATCGCCTGAGTGATTGGCATTTCAACTTCTTTTTGCTTTGCAAGTTCGATTACCGATTCGCAGGTCGCGATTCCTTCGACTACAGATTGAGTTGATTTCTTTGCCTGCTCGACAGTATATCCTTTTCCGATTTTTTCCCCGAATGAACGATTTCTTCCGCTCGGAGAAATGCACGTTGTAACAAGGTCACCGAGTCCCGTCAGTCCCGTAAAGGTTTCCTGATTCGCACCGCATGCCAAGCCAAGCCGGGTTATTTCGGTAAGTCCCCTCGTTACCAGCGCTGCTTTGCAGTTATCGCCGGCTTTGATTCCGTCGATTATACCGGCCGCGATTGCGATTATATTTTTCATAGCTCCGGCCAGCTCGACTCCCACGATATCTGTATTGGTATAAACCCTGAACCAGTTCGTACTGAAAGTGGTTTGAATTTGCTCTATCAATTTCTCATCGATTCCGGCCGCACATGCAGTCGCGGGAAGTTTTCTTGCCAGTTCATCCGCGATTGTCGGCCCGCTCAATTCAGCAAGTCTCTTATCGTCCTTTAATTCGAGTATTTCTATGATAATCTGGCTTGGCCGTAAAAATGTTTTATTTTCGATTCCCTTGGTAATGGAAACTATCGGAACGTTCTTTGGCGTATATTGTTTCAATCTTGTCCAGATGTTTCTTATAAACTGGCATGGTACGGCGGAAATAATCAAATCCGTTCCGACCATGATTTTTTTGTCATCAGGCTCGAATTCAAGTATTTCAGGCAATTTATAACCGGGCAAAAATTTTATATTTTCTTTAGCCGCCGCCATTTGCATGAGCTGCTTTGCGTCGTAGCCCCACATTTTGACATGGAGATTCTTCTCGCACAGGAGCATACCAAGCACCGTGCCCATTCCACCGTCACCAATTATAGATATATTCTTAAACATAGCCTGCTATCATAGTCCCAATTGCCGTTCGAGTCAATATTTGTTCTATTACTGAGTTCTTCTTTTATAAATGTTAACGCATAAATATGTGACGAATTTCAGTTTCCGGCGAAACCTTTTTTAAAGTCTTAGATGGATTTC
>CAZMPL010000144.1:0-4329 GCA_964567805.1 uncultured Pirellulales bacterium
ATTTGAGAATTTTTGTTTCAGGCAAAACCTTCTTCAATTCTGCTTTTTGTTCTTCGCTTACAGGAGATCCGCTAAGATAAACAAATTTAAGGTTTTTAAGTTTCTTTAATGGCGAAAGATCGCTAACTTGTGTATTTCTCAAAGACAAATGATATAAATTTTCTAAACCACTCAAAGGTTCAATATCATTTACAGGAGTATCGTCTAAAGTTAGCCAATCTAAGTTTTTATGATTTCTTAGCGGTGAAATGTCTTTTACTTGAGTATTGCTTAAAGTTACATATTTTAAGTTTTTATGATTTATGAGTGGTGAAATATCATTTACTTGTGTCATAGATAGACTAAGTTTTTCAAGATTATTCAGATTCTCTAATACTTTGATATTATTAATATGAGTATTGGCAAGCTCAAGTGTTTTAAGGTTCGTACAACGTGATAAAGCATCAATATTAGTTACTTGAGTATTAATGAGCGTTAGAGTTTGCAGGTTAGCATGTCCGGCAAGAGGTTTCAAATCAGAAACATTTGTACCCCATAAAATCAGCGTTTCCAAATTTGTCATATTTGCCAAAGAGTTAATATCGTTTATGGGTACTTTAAAAAAATCGAGAGATTTCATCCTGGTAAGTTTTGCCAAAGAATTGATGTCATTAACTTGTGCAGACCCAAGATTGAGTATTTCTAAATTTATTACGTTTTTTAATGGGGTAATGTCATCAATATGTATGGTATTAAGATTCAGTTCTTTAAGTTTTGTTAAACCTGAAAGAAAACTGATATCGTTTATGTCATTATATGAAAGGTCAAGGCTTTCCAGGTTTTTCAGTCCTGAAATGAAAGCTAAATCAGATTCTACCATAACGATTTTAAGTTTTTGCAGACTTTTAAGATTTTCAAGAGGTTTCGAGTCAGAGACCACTAAACTGGATAATATAAGTTCCTTAAGATTTTTAAGGTTTCCTAATGGGCTAATATCCTCTGTACCAAGAATCTCTATAATAAGTGTTTCAAGGTTTGTAATTTCTCCCAGCGATTCTAAAACTAAAGGATTCGGTTCTTGCAAGTAGAGCGTCTTGAAATTTTTTAACTTAGCCAAAGGCTTTAAATCCGTGATACTCTTATCATAAAATTGGAGATATTCAAGGTTTGTCATTTTTGAAAGCGGCTTCAAATTGTTGATTTCAAAAGAACCAAGTTCGAGAGATTCAATATTTTTAAGTTTTGCAAGTTGTTTGTAGTCTTTCATTACAAGATTAATAAGGACGAGTTTTTTAAGATTGTCCATCTTGCTCAAAGGTGTTAAATCAATAACTTCCTTGCTTGAAATATCAATAATTCCAAGTTTCTTAAGAAAAGTTACCCATCTCGGTATTTCTTTTTCGGGAACTCTAATACTATTGAGATTCAAAGTATGAAGTTTTTTGAGTTTGGTAAGCGGCTCAATACTTTTCAGTTCTATGTCGAAAATTTTCAGGACTTCAAGGTTTTTCATTTTTGATAAGACGCTGATATCCGAAAAGTTTAATCTTTGTATGCTAAACTCCGTAATACCTGCATAATCTTCTTCAGTTAATTCGTTGGGATCTTTATATAATACATTAAACGCAATTCTGTTTCGAAGAAGTCTCTCACTTTCCGCTCGAGCCTTCGGGTCAATAGCCGCAGGATTATTGAAAATAAAAAGATTCAGAGCAAATACCGTAATAAATAGAATAATCAGGATTGTACCAATAAATTTCCAAGACGATTTTTTTCTCGTTTCGTTATTGACATTGTTTTTATTGTCGCTCATTATAATTTTACTCCCGAAAGCTATTTATCTCTATAATTTTAACAGAAATATTCGTTTTAGTCATTAGAGAAATTCCCGAAAACAGGTATAAAAGAATTGAATTTCTTTCTTATTTAATTTATTGTTAATGACTGGTTCTCTATTTCATATCCGCCCCCAAGGGATAAACTTCGGCGGGTATCCAGAAATAATTTATAAAAACAATCATTGGGAGAAAAAATGGCCGCTGATATGGATGTTGAAAAACTGGTAGAAGAACTTTTGGCGAAAATGACACTTTCTGAAAAGATTGGCCAGATGGTGCAAATCAATAGTTTCAAAGGAAAAATTCCTGACGAACTCAAGCAAAAACTTCGCGAAGGAAAAGTCGGCTCGATGCTCAACGAAATCGTGCCCGAAACAAGTCTCGAACTCCAGCGAATCGCAAGAGAAGAAAGCAGGCTCGGGATTCCATTAATAATGGGCCGCGATGTAATTCACGGCTATCGAACAATATTTCCAATCCCGCTTGCCCAGGCCGCGACCTGGGAACCTTCGCTTGCACAAGCCGCTGCGCGAGTTGCCGCAAAAGAAGCTGCGCACGCTGGTTTTCATTGGACATTCGCGCCGATGATGGATGTTACCCATGACCCAAGATGGGGCCGAATTGCGGAAGGATTCGGCGAAGATTCGTATTTGGGAAGTCTTTTCGCGGCTGCGATGGTACGAGGTTTCCAGGGCGATGACCTTTCTTCTCCCGATACAATCGCCGCGTGCGCGAAACATTACGTGGGTTACGGAGCCGCCGAAGGCGGTCGCGATTACAATGCAGCATACGTTCCTGAAAACCTGCTTCACGATTTATATTTGCCGCCATTCAAAGCAGCGGTTGATGCGGGCGCAGCGACTATTATGTCCGCGTTCAACGAAATCAACGGCGTACCCGCTACCGGTAACGTTCACACACTTCGTGACATTCTTAAAAACGAGTGGCAATTCGACGGCTTCGTTGTAAGTGACTGGAACTCAACCGCAGAAATGATTAGTCACGGCTATTGTGAAGATATGAAGGATGTCGCGAAAAAATCCATAGCCGCGGGCATAGATATGGAAATGCAAAGTCCAGCTTATAGCGACCATCTCGAAGAATTAGTTAAAGATGGAGTTGTGCCGGAGGAACTTGTTGACGATGCGGTAAAACGAATTTTGCGAATAAAGTTCGAACTCGGTTTGTTTGAAATTCCTTCCATTTATTCAGCAAAGTTACCGGGAAAGCCGGACAAAGAATCACTTGACTTGGCGAAGGAAATTGCAACGAAAAGTATAGTTCTTTTGAAAAACGAAAATAAGACACTGCCTTTATCGAAGGATATAAAATCTATCGCGGTTATTGGTCCGATGGCGGATGATCCCTACGAAGTATTAGGGACATGGAACAGAGACGGAAAAGTTGAGGATACTGTGACGCCTCTTGCGGCTATTCGTGATATAGTTGGTAGTAATACTCAAATAAATTATATTGCGGGTTTATCATATTCGCGAAGCAAAGATAAAAGCGAATTTGCAAAAGCAATTGAGCTTGCGAAGAAATCTCAGGTTGTATTGTTTTTTGCGGGCGAGGAATCCATTCTATCAGGTGAGGCGCATAGCAGGGCGTATTTGAATCTGCCGGGCGCGCAAGATGAACTTATAAACGAAATCACAAAAACAGGTACTCCAATAGTTCTAATTATACTTGCGGGTCGTCCTTTGTGTATTGGTGACATTATTGAAAAAGTTAATGCGGTTCTTTATGCCTGGCATCCCGGGACAATGACTGGCCCTGCTATAGCTGATTTAATTTTCGGAATAGAGTCACCATCAGGAAAATTGCCTGTCACTTTCCCGAAAACTGAGGGACAAATACCAATTTATTACAATCATAAAAATACAGGCAGGCCTCCGGAAGGCAGGCAGGTGACAATGATAGATGATATTCTGCTTAGAGCATATCAGAGTTCTTTAGGTGACACTGCACGCTATCTCGATATTGGATATAAGCCGCTCTATCCGTTCGGTTACGGCTTGTCTTATACACAATTCAAATATTCTAATCTTCGAGTTATTAAGAATAAAATCAAAGCAAGTGACACAATACACGTATCAGTTGATATAACAAATACAGGTGACATGGAAGCTGAGGAAGTCGTACAATTGTATATACGAGATTTAACAGCGAGCCTGACTCGTCCTGTAAAAGAATTGAAAGGCTTTAAAAGAATCCATTTGAAACCAAACGAAATAAAGACGGTTGATTTCGATTTACCAGCGAGTAATCTTGGTTTTCATACTAACGAAGGTAAATACATAGTCGAACCAGGAAAATTCAATCTATGGATAGGTGGCAGTTCGGAAGCTGAATTAATGACCGAATTCGAGATTATTGAATAAACAAAAAAAGCCGGATTTGATCAGTCCGGCTCTTTGTTGTATTTAAGAATTATCAATCAGTTTTCAGATTCCATTTTTTCAGGTAAATTCTGTTCGAGCTGGACGAGCATTTCAAACGGAACCGTTTC
>CAZMPL010000144.1:4429-8532 GCA_964567805.1 uncultured Pirellulales bacterium
TTTTTTCAGGTAAATTCTGTTCGAGCTGGACGAGCATTTCAAACGGAACCGTTTCTACTCTCAAGTCACCGAAGATTACCCTGTAATCGAAATCGGAAACTTTCCATCGCATAAGAACCTGACCTGCGTCTCCGGGAGAAACTCTATCGCCGTAATAAGCCGGATTCTTCTGGTCCTGGACAAGACGCATGTAAAATTGAATTGTTCCGGCTATAGCCATCATCGTGTCCAAATTCTTTTGGCTTTTTTCTTCGCGGGTTAATCCTTTTAATTCTTCCTGGAATTGTATTGCTGCTGGAGTATTACCATCCAATATTTTTGGTAATTGTGAAATGAGTGTAGTGAGATTCATTTCTTGTGGATAGTTACCAGCAAATTCTGCATAAAGCTCCAAACCTTCGATAGCCGCTTCTTCTGTATTGGATGGCATTTTAACAGAGCCGCTTGTAGCAGATTTGTAATCGTCAGGAATTACCGGCTCAAATTCAGACGCAACTACAGGTATATTCCATTGGAAGTTGTGTATAACACCTGAAACGGTTACATTTGTTTGTCCTTCAAGTTTCATATTCATATTCATTTCCATTTGAACAGGTAATTGAGTTTTCACATCCACCCAAAGTTTAATATCAACTATACTGTACATTCCGCCCGAATAATTCGGGTCGTTCGTTTGAAATCCTTCTACTGTTTTGCCTTCGATGGTTGATATACCCAGACTATTGTATTTGCATGAAAGCACCTGTCCGATTATCTTTCCAGGATCATAATTTTGGTCCTTAATTCTTTCTACATAATCATCATCGACTTCCATACGTGTATAGGTTTTTTGTTCAGGTATTATTTGAATTAGTACTTTGTCTTTTGGAATCACATAAATTTCCTGCCGCATACGTAAAGTTGTATTTTGATTCTGTTCGTTCATATCCATAATAGTTTTCAGGCCGTATTCATGCGAATAAAGTGCCGTGCCGTGTATTTTCATATTGATAGTTCTGTCACCAATTGCCTGACCTTCAGTATCCATATCAATTTCGTACATATATGAGTTGATTTTTTCGATTTGTGTCAATACACTTGCCAGTGCGACACTTGCTGTTTTGTCAAACATGGTCAAGCCAAGCGTGCAGGCGATGATAACGACTGCGGCTATTGCGATTTTTGAAACTGGACTTTTCATAATAAATCTCCCTAAATTTATCCGGCTGTATTCCGGTTCTTGTTCGTTTGTTTGTTCTTGAGCGTTCAGGATTATTTTGAAGATTGCTTCGTGTTTGTCCTGGTTCGTACTCACTGTTGCGTTTTCAAAATATTTTTTAATATCTTCCGGAGGTTTCATACTTTCACCTCGCTATTCAATAAAGACCTTAACTTATCAATCCCGTACCGGTAACGGGCGTTCACTGTACTAATGGAAGTTTTCTGCAAATCTGCGATTTTCTGGAACGGCATATCCGCTTCCATTCGCAAGGTAATGACTTCTTTCTGTTCGTAAGGCAGACTCGTAATTGCAATGCTCAGGTTTTCTAACTGCTCGCTTAAAACCGCCCACTGCTCGGGTCGCTTTGTCATTGATACGACCTGTTCGGTTTCGTCAAGTGTATCTGTGTTGTGCCTGTTCCTGTCGCGTCTGAGATTGCGCACTGAGTTCAGGACACTTGTAGTGAGATAACTTTTCAGACTGCCGCGCAGTTCGAGCCGCTTCGAGATTTGTGCGAAGTTGGTAAAAACTTCCTGAACAATATCCTCGGCCGTGTCAATGTTGCCAGTCAACACGATAGCGATTTTCAGCAAATAGCTATGATACTTGTCATAGATACGCCGCAGGGCCTCGCGAGAGCCGAGCTTTAATTTCCAGATAAGCAGCTTATCTTCCATTACCTTATTACACACCGAAAGGGAGTATTTTATATAAAGTTTCTAAAAAATATTTTACTGCAATATCGGTTTTAGTTGTAGTAATAAAATTTAATATGTGGCAGCCTCAAACGCAGTTTGGGGATGGTTTCCGTACGATTTATCCAAACCCATCCTGAAAAAAGCATGATGAGGCTTCCACCCACCCGTCTATGTAATCCATAAAAAAAAGCCGGTCATAAAAACCGGCTTTATATTTTTTATAAGTAATCCGAATTAATTTGAATTTATAATCCGGCTGCTTTTCGCAGAACGTTTGCCATGTTGGTTTTTTCCCAAGTGAAATCTGGTTCACTTCGACCGAAGTGTCCGCCGTGCGCGGTTTGTGAGAAAATTGGTCTTGCGAGTTTCAGATAGTTTATCATTCCTTTCGGAGTGAGCGGGAAATGTTCTCTTATTAACTGGCTGATTTTCTGCTCGCTGATTTTTGCGGTTCTTTCCGTATCGACATGGATTGAAATGGGGTCAGCAACACCGATAGCATATGACAACTGGATTTCGCATGCGTCGGCGAGTCCTGCCGCGACGATATTCTTCGCGATGTGTCTTGCCATGTAGCTTGCAGTACGGTCAACTTTGGTCGGGTCCTTTCCACTGAAAGCTCCGCCGCCGTGACTTCCTCTTCCGCCGTATGTATCGACGATGATTTTTCTGCCTGTTACGCCGCAGTCGCCTTTCGGGCCGCCGATTACAAATCGACCTGTCGGATTTACGTGGTAGATAATTTTTTTATCGACGAGTTTTTTCGGCAATACAGGTAAAATAATCTGTTTGATGATTTCTTTTTGAAGTGTGCTGTATTTTACATCCGGGTCATGCTGTGTTGACACGACTACGGTATGAATTCGTTTTGGTTTACCGTTTTCATATTCGACTGTCACCTGGCTTTTTCCGTCTGGTCTGAGCCATTTGAGTTTTTTGCTCTGGCGAACTTTTTCCAGTCTTGTTGTAATTTTGTGTGCAAGGTGAATTGGCAGGGGCATGAGTTCAGGAGTTTCCCTGCATGCGTAACCGAACATAATACCCTGGTCGCCTGCGCCCTGTTCCTTATGAAGCCCGGTACCTTCTGTGACTCCCTGTGAAATATCCGGGCTTTGTCTGTCGAGAGTTACCATTACGGCACAGTTCTCATAATCGAAACCCATATTCGGGTCGGTGTAACCGATTTTCTTAATTGTATTACGAACAACATCCGGAACATTTACAATAGCTTTTGTAGTAATTTCGCCCGCGACGACGACGAGGCCTGTCGTTACGAGTGTTTCGCATGCTACTCTGCTGGTCGGGTCCTGTTCGAGCATTGCGTCGAGAATTGCGTCTGATATATTATCGCATACCTTGTCGGGATGACCCATTGTTACTGATTCACTTGTGAATAAATAAGAATCGGTGTTTGCTTTTACTTTTTTAGATACTACTTTTTTTGCCATTTTTCTAACCTCTTAACAGGAACCATCATTAATTGTCCAGCCATATATCATATTAAATGTATGGTAATAAAAAACATCTCAATAAGAGAAATTTGCTTAATCTGTAATAGCATAAGCATTTAGCGAATAAATGCAATAGTTTGTTGCTTGTTTTTCTCTATTTTTACAATTTTAAGCCTAATTTATAACTAATAGAAGCATTTGATACTATGAAATAAAGAGAAATATGCATTTGTACTTCTCTAAATTACCATTTAAATTTTGTGTTTTTTGTACGCCAAAAAGGGATAAAAATAAATGCGATTAATCTTTTTGAAAATATTAAATTATCATCTAATAAGGGTTGACGAAAGTTTGAAATTATGAGTAAATTAGCATCGTGCTTGAATTAGAATAAGTATCATCATTGATACATTAAGGGTTTTAATTAAGAAAGGATTAGTATGAAACAAGCGGTAAAAGTCATGGAAATTGCAGGCCTTAAAGCGTTGAAATCCAACCTGGTATTAATAATGGTTATTGTTATTTGCCTTGGTTCACTTTCTGGCTGCATGGGATTACAAAAGGGCACTTCTATAACAAAAGATTCATTCGGTAAGATGCCGGACGGGACAGGCGTTGATATTTACACTCTCGTCAATAAAAGCGGTGCGGAAGTCAGAATTACAAATTACGGCGGTATCATAGTTTCACTGAAAGTGCCGGATAAAGATGGAAATCTGGGCGATGTAATGTTGGGACGCGATAAGGTAGAGG
>CAZMPL010000145.1:0-8521 GCA_964567805.1 uncultured Pirellulales bacterium
AACTGATAATATTTAGATTTTTGTCTTCGTTAAATCCTTCTTTTTCTTCATCATCAGCTGAATCAGTGTCGCTGTTTTTCTCGTCGAGAATATGTAGCTCGACAATTTTGTCTGTATCTATATTTTTGTTATCATCTTCAGTTGCGGGTTTTAATTTTGCTGTTTCGTCATAATTTATTCCCGTAATTGATTCAATCATTATTTTCGAGAATATTTTATTTACGAAATCGAGTATTCCTTTTGACGAGCGAAAATTCGTATTCAGGTCAACTCTGAAACCGTTCGGGGCATTATTAAGTTCACGCGAAGCTCGCTGCAGCTGGTCGATAAATATTTTCGGCTCCGCGCCGCGGAAGGCATAAATGCTTTGCTTTACATCGCCCACCTGAAGGATGTTTCCTCCGGGACTGAGCAGTTGTAAAATTCTCTGCTGTACGAAGTTTATATCCTGGTATTCATCTACGAATATATATTTGTATCTCTGTTGAAGTGACAATGCGGTTTCGGATGGTACCGGTTTCTCCTGCGTTGATTGTTCGTCAGATAAGAGCTTCAACGCATAATGCTCGAGGTCTGAAAAATCGAGGCAGTTTATTTTTTTCTTAGCCTGTTTATAAAGCTCGTCGAATTTTTTTATCAGCTCGATAAGCACATATGTCTGAGAGCCGACCGCATTATTATATTTGCTGATATAATCCGGATTGACAATCGCAAGCTCCGCTAACGATTCGAATTTATCGACTGAATCTTTAATGTTTTTATGAACAAGTTCAGCAATACTTTCACTTACTTCCCTGGGCTTGTTTGTTCTTGGTTTTTGATAATCATGAATTTTATTTACAGATTTGTTCCAGTCACCTGCTTCCAATAATCTTAAGCAATTTTCAATTGGTTCTATATGAGATTCTTTGAGTTTATCTGCCCACTTTTGTTCTGCGCCCTGTTTCAATGCAAAATCAATCGCCCATTTTATTTGCGAAAGAATACTTTTTATTTTTTCGGCAACTATACTTTTTTGTTTTACTCCGAGATCGGTCGCGGCGATATTCGCGGTTTTTGCTAAATATATTGCTTTTTCATACCACTGGTTTCGGGAAATTACGCCGTCGAGGTAATCGCTAAGCTTAATTACCTTCGAGAGGAAACCTTCGTTTTTCTGCAAATTGCGTTTATATAACAGATTTTTCAGGTCGGGACATAATTCGCTTTGCTGCCATGCCCAGTCTATCGTATCTTCCAGAACTTCTGCTTTGAGCAATTCCTGTTCGTCGCTATCGATGATTCTGAACGACGGGTCGAGGCCGAGTTTATAAAAATGTTCGGTAATTATTCTTTTGCAGAAAGAGTGTATCGTACTTATATCCGAGCCCTGGAGCAGGATAAGCTGGAAGCGAAGATTGTTGTCATGTTTTTGTAAATACTCTTCTTTGAGCATCTGTGCAATGCGGCTTCTCATTTGCTCGGCCGCCGCTTCGGTGAAAGTCAATACAAGTATATTGCGAACGTCGGATTTGCCGGAAACTATATGGACGCATCTGCCCGATAGAACAGCGGTTTTTCCTGTGCCCGCGGACGCGGTGACAAGAATGTCGCTGCCGTCTGCCGTGATAGCCTGCTGCTGCTGGTCGGTCCATTTAATCTTTTTTTCAGGCATCGCCGCCTCCGATATTTTCGAGCACTTTTATTTTGTTTAGTGACTCTAAATAATTATATTCGTTAATCTGCCAGTCAAACCTGCAAACCGGAAGATATTCACAATTTCCGCAAGGCGATTGATTTCCAAGCCGATAGGGACTTACATCAATATTACCCGAGAGTATTTTCTGTGCCAGAGCTTTTATCTTTTCACGAGTGTAATCAAGAACCTTGTTAAAATCATCAGGCTTAAGTGAGCCGCTGTTCGAGTAATATCCAAACTGTCCTTCATTTTTTGTGCAGCTAAAGTTAAAATATTTGCTCCGGCCGGAACTTATATTCTTATCCAACTGCTGGAAATATTCGCCGTTAAAGATCCCTTTTGCTTTATGATTGAAACTATCCTTATTATCATCAAGTTTTGATATTTTAGTTTTTGAAGCGGATGTTTCTACCTGAATAAAAAACGCGCCGATTATATTTCTATAAATTGTGTCGGCAGCATTACGGGCGGCTAACATATAAATCGGTAGCTGTAAATCCAATCCGTAAAAATATTTTGACCAGTTAAATCTTGTGTCACTGCGTTTGTAATCGAAAACAACTGATTTTGTTTCATTGTCAAATGTTGATATATCAAGCCTGTCAATCTTGCCGGATAAAGCAATCACTCGATTATCAGGCAATTCTAAATCAAAGTATCCTAAGAATTCATAACCTTCTTTGGCCTGTCCGAAAGCAATTTCTGAAACGGTTGGTCTGAAATTACCTGCGCGAACTATTTGTGCTATCGCAAGAACGAATTCATTAAGTGTCCCGCATGCGGAGGTAATTATAAATTCATTAAATGCTCGCCTGTTTATGAACTGAGAGAGAAATGAGTTTGCTTTTATTAATTTTTCAATTTCTTCGTTAAGAATATTTATCAATGCTTCATTTCCAATTGTCGCAAAATCCAGATTTTCTGATTTCATTCTTTTTACGAGCGAATCAAGAACGTTATGATAAAAATTGCCCAAATCGAGAGGCTCAAGGGTAAATTCCGTTCTTTTCTCAAGTTTAAGAATATACCTTGCAAAATATTTATATGGACACGCGGCGAATGTACCGAGTCTTGTCGCAGAACCTTTCAGCCTTTTCTCGTATATTTCACTCATAATTGCATCATCGAGAATTGCTTTGTTATCGTAATTTATAGCCGAACTGACTTTATTGCCCAAGTCTGAAAGCTGCTCGTCTGAGCATATCGCATCCAAATCAGCCTGTGTCACTTTGTTTAGTGAATCACCTGAAACATTTTCTTTACCGAAAAATTCACAAAGTACATCGGCAAGTTCACTTTCGCTTGCGACTTTTTCGATATCGATATGATTTGCCGCGACCGGTTGAGCTTTCAGGTTTTCGAATAAAGCTTCGAGGTCACCGATAAATTGCGACCGAGGAACTTCGCTGCCTTTTTCGTCAACAGAAGGATATGTGATATATAACATTTCAGATGGGCGGGTGAAAGCAATATATGCAAGGTATTGTCGTTCGCAAAGGGTTCTGTCAACGGAAGCGGCTAATTGAAAATCGAGTGACTCAGCCGTATTGCGGTCATCGTCACTTAAAATGCTGTCTGAACTTACAGGGACAGGGAATTGTTTTTGTGTCGTACCGATTAAAAATACCGCTTTTAAATCGGGGTGCCTGCTTCGCTCGACTGAACCGACAAGAACCTGGTCGAGAGTAGGGGGAATGAAAGCCAAAGTCAATTGCGAGAAAGCTGAATTGATAATTGAGTAAAAATCAGAAACCGACATGACCTGGCTTTTGAATATTTCCGTAAGCTCGTCGAAAACATCTATTAGTTTATTATAAAATTGCTGATGCTCATCCACCGACTTGAAATCTGCCTGCTCTTTGGCATTTTCAATCCATTTGTCAATCGTTTGCTTGACTTTTATAGAATCAAGAAAATCGAAAACCGAATGTGTGAATAGTTCCGGAGTGACTTTTTCCGCAAGATTTTGTTTCAACCGAACCAGAGGCGAAATTACTTTTGTTCTTATTTGATTTATTTTGTTTTCATCGAAATCTTTGTTATCTTTACCGGCATATTGCCATGATTTTTCTTCAATCCAGTCGTTATGAGATATTCCGAATGCGATACAGTAGTTTTCCAGGATATCAATTTCATATCTCGATACAGGAACAAGGTCGGTTTTCAGATACGCGAAAATATCGTGATTAGCGAAACCTTCTGATATTATTTTCAACGCGGAGCAAATCAACTCAATAACCGGGTGACGATTCAGCGGCTTGCGCTTATCAATAAAAAATGGAATATTATAATCATCGAAATACGCCATGATATAGTGATGGTAGCTTTCGATATCCGAAGCGATTACAGCTATGTCACGATAACGAAATCCTTTATCCTTTACCAGTCGAACTATTTCTCTCGCGGCGTACTGAACTTCGTTACGTTCGTTTGGTGCTGAAATGATATGAATATTTCCGGCAGAT
Source organism: uncultured Pirellulales bacterium (assembly GCA_964567805.1). Taxonomy (GTDB): domain Bacteria; phylum Planctomycetota; class Phycisphaerae; order Sedimentisphaerales; family Anaerobacaceae; genus JAFGPS01. Next base: position 4,144 of record CAZMPL010000145.1, read on the forward strand.
TTTAATTCAGGATGTTTTGTTTTAAATATGTTTTTCTCAACATGTTCAAGCTCTTTTGACGTGAATCTCATCGTCTTTTTAAGAATTACAGGCTTGCTCAAAGGAAGATTTATTTTTTTTATTATCTCTGTAAGCTCTGCGAATGTATTTTCTGTAGGGCTGAACAGGTCCGCTTTATCAAGTGTTTGTTTAGGCGGATTTATAGTGTCAATTGTTTCCGGATCGATACAAAGAGCTATTTTTGTTTCCGCAGCGGTTTTGAGCAGCTCGGCGAGAATCGCCAATTCCGTCCCGGTAAAACCGGCAAAACCGTCTATCCAGATTTTCGCGCTTTTGATTAATTCCGAAGAACTTACTGACCTGCAAACTGAATTAAACTGAGCGTCGGGGTCATAGAAATCATTTTCTACGAATTTCAGGTACTCGCCGAGAATCAACCTTATATCACTGAATTTGAAAAAGGTCGCACTGTTTTCTTTTTGTTTTTGCAATTTGTCGAGCAGGTTATCGATATCCTCGCAAGTTCCGGCGTATTGGTGAATTTCTTCTATTGTGTGTGCCATTTGTTTTGAAAGGCCGGGCAAAGCAGCGGAAGATTTGAATATTTGCAGTTTTTCTGCGTTCTCCCGAAGAATTCTGTGGATTATCATCTGCTTTCCGATATGGGAAACGGATTCTCTCGCGGTGTTTTTGCCTAACAACAGGAATTCGAGTCTGTCGAACGAAATTACGTTCAGCCGGTTATATCCCTGTATTCCTTCTTTTGAAAGAATCGCCCGCTCAGCCTGGTATGTAGCCTGTTCCGGGACGAGCAGAATAAGCGGCTCATTATGGTTAGTCAGTAACTCCCCGGCGATTGCGTTTATGCAATAGCTTGTTTTGCCTGTGCCGCTTCTGCCAAGTATAAACTGTACTGCCATAACAAATTACATTCTAAAAATAACCTTTTTTTGTTTACGTCCACTTAAGATGCCACTATTTTACTGGATAAAAGAATTTATGTAAAATGCTTATTGGCGATGTTTACAAAACACAAAGAATTTTAACTGACGATAAATGTGTATGCATTTTTGTTTTGTGTGTCCGAGCAGGAGAATTTGGATGCTAAAAAACTATCGATATGAATTGCATGGACCTGCTCGAAATGCTCATTGAACAGATTTGAAAGAATTGGCATACTCAACCTGTTCCAATGGTAATCGTGAACTTCTTTTGTAATATGTTCCTTTTCATTGTGCATATTGAAAAAACTTACACAGATACCTTTCCGGGTAACTCTGCATATCTCTTTAATTGCCATTTCCATTGCTTCAATCGAAAAATGCTCGAACAAATCATGCACATAGCAATAATCAAAAGATTTGTCATCGGCCTGAATTTCGAGTACATTGCCTGCATCGAAATGCACAGTTGGGAACATCTTCTTTGCATTTGAAATATTCTTCGGACACAGGTCAAATCCAAAGTATTCAAGAAATCGTGAAATACCAAAAGACTCAAGAAAGCGATAATCATTGGCAGAGCCGCAGGCAGGTTCCAATACTGAAATTTTCTGTGTTTGTTCATGCTCCAGTAAATCCGCCCATGTTTTCTGGAAAACTGTAACAAGATATTCAGGTATTTTTATATCACCTGTATCATGGGGTGTCCAATTCAATAGATTAAAAATATAGTTGGGTTGGGGAAGTAAAGCAAAGGTTGTTGAAACATAAGCAGGGATGTTAATTCCATCGATTTCGTCCTGCTTTTCGATAAGCCCGAAGAGTATGGCCTGCAATTCGTTAAGCCTGATGTTATTTTTATACAGGGTATTGAGCCAGTTCATTACCATGGCGAATCGGAGTTCATGTTCAGCTAAAAGCATAAATTTATCGTCAAATAACTGTTCCAGCAACCAGTTTCGACAAATGATGCTCTGGACATTGATGCGAGGGTCCTGCACATCTTCAACGAGATAATTTTTCAACACATCCTGTTTGTGCTTCATCCACGAGTTTCTCAGCCTGTTTGTCTCTTGCTGTAAATGATATTCCATATTCGCTAATATATCATTAGTAGTTTCAGTTTTCAAACCTATTTCAAAGCTTTCGTTTTTGTAAAAAAGTTCCTTTAGAAATTTCATATAATTATCCGATAGATTGAATATGGAAATTAAGAAAGCAGTACTTAAAGTTTGGAAAAAATATATTTTGCGTAAACGCATGATTGTTATACTTGTGGGAATTGTCCTGTTCATGACTGTGTTTTCGCTGGCAGTCGATTCTTATGTCGGCTCTTTTTCTGATAATAAGCTGTATAGTGATATAAACGATGTACCGCATATGCGGGCCGCGTTATTACTCGGTTGTGTCAGGATTTATGACGGGCATGTAAACTTGTTTTATCTGCATCGTATAAACGCGGCTGTTGAGCTTTGGAAAGCCGGCAAAATCGACGCAATTCTGGTTTCAGGTGATAATTCGAGGACAGATTATGATGAGCCGACTTGTATGAAAGAAGATTTAGTCGCAAGGGGAGTCCCGGCTGAATATATAACATTGGATTACGCCGGATTCAGAACGCTCGACTCGATTGTACGAGCGGAAAAAGTCTTCAACCTTGACGACTACATAATTATCTCTCAACCATTCCATTGCTCAAGAGCAATTTATTTAGCTAACCATTATAAACAGAATGTTATTGGATATTGTGCCCGAGACGTAAAAAGTGCGGCCGGACTGAAGTTGCGCCTTCGTGAAGTTTTGGCGAGAAACAAAGCCCTTATTGATATCCTGATAAATAAAAATCCAAAATATCTCGGAAAACAGGAAATAGTTACCTATAAAGCTTCAAGTTTGTCAATTAATTAGAAACACCAAATATTAAAGACATCTTTTTAATTGCCTGATTATTATTCAATTATTAGAATATTCAGGAATATCATGGATAAAAAAAATAATCTAAAATTTCAGGACGTGACATTTATATACGAGTCTGCTTCGGAAGCGTTGTTTCAGGATATTACTTTACAGGTCAATTCCGGCTGGACAGGCATTGTCGGACCTAATGGAGCAGGCAAAACAACTCTATTAAAGCTTGCTACTGGTTTACTTGAGCCGGACAAAGGCTCTATAAACGTTTACAGGAATTCAGTGTATTGTCCTCAACGTACGGATGATGTTCCGGAAATATTCTCCGAGTTTCTTGATGCTCAGACTAAATCAGCTTATGTCATAAAAGAGCAGTTGGGTGTGTGCGATGAATGGATAAAGCGATGGGAAACACTATCTCATGGAGAACGCAAACGTGCGCAAATAGCCGTAGCGTTATGGCTCGAACCCGAAGTTTTGGCTATTGACGAACCAACCAATCATATCGACTCTCAGGCATCAAAGATTGTTATTCAGGCGTTACAGAGTTTTCAAGGAATCGGTTTGATTGTAAGTCATAATCGCGAGCTTCTTGATTTACTTTGCAGGCAATGTATATTCATGGAACCGCCTGATATTATCTGCCGCCCCGGCGGAGTAACCCATGGTATGGAAGTCGCAAAGCAGGAGAGACTTTCAGTTGAAAACCAATACGCACAGCAAAAACAGGCTTATAAAAAATTACATAAGGAAGCTATAAAACGCGGTGAACTTGCGAAACAGGCAGATAAAATGCGTTCCAAACGCGGCCTGGCGAGAGGAGATAATGATGCTCGTGGAAAAATAAATCTGGCAATAGTAAGCGGCAAAGATGGCTATGCTGGAAAGCTTCGCAGACAGTTACAAGGGCGTCTTGAGCAAGCAGAGGAAAATCTGAAAAGCATTACCATCAAAAAAGAATATACGTTGGGAATATGGTTACCCGGTTCGGTATCCAAAAGAAATTTTATTCTTCAGGAGCCAAAAGGTTTATTATCTCTTGGCGGCCAAAAGCATCTTTCATACCCTGAATTATATATTGGTTCAACAGACCGAATTGCTATTACAGGTCCAAACGGCTCAGGGAAAAGCTCGATAATAAAGTATCTTATTGGTTTGCTTAATGTGGAAAAAGAGCATGTTGCATATATACCGCAGGAGATTGATCTTGCCCGTTCCATGGATATTCTGGCTCAGGTTCGAGATTTATCTGATGAAAAACTTGGGCATCTGATGAATATTGTAAGCAGGCTGGGTTCGAGGCCGCAGCGTCTTCTGGATAGTGACGAACCAAGCCCGGGTGAAATAAGAAAACTGCTTTTGGCTTTAGGGATGGTCAATACGCCGCATGTTATAATTATGGACGAACCGACAAACCATATGGATTTGCCGTCTATAGAGTGTCTTGAACAGGCTCTTTCAGATTGCCCATGCAGCCTGATTTTAATCAGCCATGACGAGTATTTCCTCAAAAAGCTCACAACCATAAG
>CAZMPL010000146.1:0-8495 GCA_964567805.1 uncultured Pirellulales bacterium
TTCTTCTTTTTTCACCTCCGGTGGTTTAGGAGGATTAATAATAAGAGCATATTCACCCGCCTGACTTACAAGAGGAGATACTCTTTCCTGATCACTATCTTTGGGTATATTTCCTAAATTTTGAAATATTTCAATGATAGAAGGTCTTTCAACTTGTATATCATTAGGCGCACACATAAACCACTGGTTTGCGCAGAGTATTAAAACCAGTCCTGCACAAACCAATGATAAAATACTAAACAAATTTAATAATACTCTTAACACAAGCTAATATTAACATCCTTTAATTATTAATTTATTTGCCTTTCTACCCTGTAATTTTGGCTCAGGGAACAATTTTATTATCGGGAGTTTTATTTACAGGTTTGTTTGGTTCTGCAGGAGTACTTGGTAAAACCAGTTTGCTCGGTTCAAAGTCCTGCTTTAAGGTTTCTTCGTAGATCTTACGCCATTGTTTAATTAAAGCCTGTCTTTCTTCTTCAGGTACTTCTTTCCTTACCGAACTATATTTAGTATTACCAATCTTTCCATTGGTAATATTGCTAATAGCTTCTGATGTCCAACCAAATACTGAATGGTATCTCACAGAATAGTCTGCCTCGCCATATCTATAGTCTTTCCCGAAATCATTACCTAATCCATATTTCATCAGAAATGGTAATAGTTTCGGATATGGATTTATTTCAGCAAGTTGTGCTGCACATAAGACTTTTATATCATTTGGGTCTTTAAGTGCCTGGGCTATAAACGGCACCAAACGTTTATCTTGCATCATTCCCATAAAAGATAGAGAATCCGGGTATAAACCCTGTTCCAGGGCATAAACAATTGTCTCTAATCTATCGTTCAACTTATAATTATGGAATTTATCCGCAAATTTACTCCTCTCTATTGTGTTTTCTGATTGCTCAAGTATGTCCAGCAATTCCTTATGAGCTACAGGGCGTATTTCTCTTTCCCTTTCTTCCTTTTCTTTCTGCATTTCCTGTTTGACTTCGGGCCAGGCAGAACGCCATTGTTGAATTAGTTCTTCTTTTGATTTTTTCCCATCATCACCCACTCGGATGTTATCACTACCAATCCTGCGATTAGTAATTCTGTAAATTGCCCTTGCTGCTTCTTCAAATGCAGACATGTGTATAGTTTCAGTATATCTGCCAATGTTCCCAGTATATTTTTCCTGATAATCACTTTCGACAGCGTAATTCAATAATGGTTCCATGAAATTTACATCCGGAATCATTTGAGCTGCTCTGGCAGCTAACATCATAGCTTGTCCCTTTAATTTGGGCATTTCCTCAACAAGATAAGGAACCAAACATTTATCCCTTAATGACGGCTCCTGAATTATTTTCCAAAGAGCTTCACTAATGTGTTTATTTTCCTTAAAACAATATGCGATAGTTTCAAGTTTCTTCTCTTTAGGAAATTGTGTGAATTTATTCTTAAGCTCATCTGTGTTTTGTTTTTTGGTCTGCTCTAAGATATCCAGCAATTCCTGATGTACAACAGGTTTTATACCTTTAGTTTCGGTTAATACAGGACTGCCCAAAAGTCCGCCCATTTGCACGTTAAATTCTGCTATATTATTTTGAGCTTCTACCAAGCTGGTACCAAAAGTAATTGACATTAATAAAATTAAAAATATAGCGTGTTTTTTATTAATTGTTGTTCTCATAATTATATTCTCCTAAAATATTATTTATGGTGTTACAAGTTTTGCTTTTATTGTATATCCATATAAAACATCACGAGAATTTAAAAGTGTCAGATACTTTTTTGGTCTTCCTCCATTTTGAATATCTCCTTTAATATAACTCCACAACATACATATTTGCTTTGTTCGCATTTAAGAGTTCTCTTTACAATTTCTTTTTCGGGACAAGGTTAAATAAATAAGAGCCGCCTGAATTTCCCATAATTTAAATGTTATCAGAAAACAAATATTAATCAATATATTATTTCAGATATTCTATGTTCTATTATTTGCGTGCTTTGTCCTTTAAAGGCGGATAAAAAATTTTAATTGAAACATCACTTTAAAAAGGTAACAATATTATCAAAATTCATAATGTCTTTTTTCGGTACGAAATACAATTTAATATGAGGTAACAAAATGAGCGAATCATATTTTCGTCTTAAAGAGAAAAACACTTCCATAAAAACTGAAGTAATCGCGGGTATTACAACATTCCTGACGATGGCGTATATCATCTTCGTCAATCCGAGTATTCTTTCAAAGGCGGATATGGACCAGAACGCCCTTGTTGCGGTTACGTGCATAGTCAGCGCGATTGCTACTATTCTCGTTGGAATTTTCGCGAAAGCGCCAATTGCAATGGCGCCCGGTATGGGGCTGAACGCTTTCTTCGCTTATACTCTTGTTGTCGGTGACAAACTCAGTTGGCAAACCGCGCTGGGAGTAGTGTTTCTTTCCGGATTGTTTTTTCTCATACTGACATTTTTAGGACTGCGGCGAAGACTCGTCGAAGCTATTCCCATATCACTGGTTTCCGCGATGGCTGTCGGTATCGGCCTGTTCATAACCTTCATCGGATTACAGAACCTCGGACTGGTAGTCAATAATGACGCGACTCTTGTATCAGCGGGAAAAATAACAGGCAAGGTTCTAATCGGCCTGGCGGGATTAGCGATAATGGTTTTCCTCGAAGCAAAAAAAATAAAAGGCTCTTTACTGATAGGAATTATATTCGCGACGCTTCTCGCTGCTATATTCGGCGAGATAGAAAGGCCGGAGAAATTAATATCACTTAATCTTAATATCGCGCCGGTTGCGTTTAAACTCGATATACTTAGCGCATTGAAATTTTCTTTGTTCGGCAATATTTTTACTTTGATGTTCATAGACATGTTCGACAGTATAGGGACACTCGTAGCGTGTTGTCACCAGGCGAAAATGGTCGATGAAAAAGGCCAGATAAAAGGACTGGACAGGCTGCTCGCTATCGACGCGATTGCTACTATGCTCGGAGCCGCGTTTGGAACTTCAACTACAACGTCATATATAGAATCCGCAACCGGAATCGAACAGGGAGGCCGAACGGGGCTGACTTCGATAGTGACAGGGATTGCTTTTTTACTTGCGCTGCCTTTTGTTCCGCTGGTAGGAATCGTTCCCACGTACGCGACAGCTCCGGCGCTGATAATGGTCGGATTGTTCATGATGAAGGAAATTAGGAATATCGATTTCTTCAATCTCGAAGAAGCGTTCCCTGCATTTATTATTATGGTAATGATTGCGTTGAGCTACAGTATCAGCACGGGACTTGCGTTCGGATTCGTTTCGTTCGTTCTTATCAAAATCATCATGCTCAAAGCGAGGAACATAAAACCGGCCATGTGGATAATCGGCATTCTTTCGCTGTTGTTTTTAACAATGGACCAGATAACAGTTCTTATCGAACATTTCAAAAGCACAACCTGAATTTCCATGATGTCACTAAAAGAAGTTTTAAAAACGAAACAGCGAAGCTGCCTTTGTTGTTATATTACAAACGAGGCTGCTTCGCTGTAATCGCGAAAAGAATTATATTTTTAGGGATAGTTGTAAAAATCTTACAACATTTTCCGTCTTTTCATCTTGCTCAACATACTTAAGCCAATTCCAACAAGAACTATTGCGCCTGGTGCGGGGATAACCCGAACATAATCAACACCTAAAATTGACTCGAAACTACCGGGAACCGCTCCATCTGCAATAGTAAATTCAAGCGTGTAAAATCCACTAAAAGGTAACATATAAGACAAATGGGTCCAGTCAATATTCTGGTCATCTGAAAGTTCATTACCGGAAGTATTGATTTCGAAAAGCGTAATATTATTTTCACCGAAACTCAATCTGCCAATACTCCAATCGTAGTACGGAGCATAATCTCCATAATCAAAAAAGTAGTCAAACTCTAAAATATCACCTGCGTTAGCCGTTATGGTTTGGCTAAGAGAAGAAACATCCGTTCCATCACTATCTGTACTGCTTAATGCAGCAAAATAGTTTCCTTCTGTTGGATACCAGTATCCGCTATAAGGCTCCTGGGAAAGACCAAGATAATCACGGGCATAAACATTCATAGTTGTGTCAACTGTCCCTGAAGAATTCCATCCAGATAAATCACCTGTTTCAAATTTACCATTTGTTACGGCGCCTTGTGATATTGAAAATGAACCAAGCAACGCGATATAAAGAACAAAAATACATTTTGCAGTTTTCATATAGTCTCCTCAATTATTATAATCCGTTAAAATAATTATTTAACCTAATTCGATACAACGACAGAGTCTTCACCTTTTATTGATATTCCATCTTTAGTTTCACCAATCAAAACTCCTTTTGTGTCACCAAGCTGGAAACCACAATCAAAAGTCATGAATCCAAACATCGCGTCATTAAAACCATCTTTGTTCAAGTCACGTATTAATGGATCACGTACTGGAATTGCTTCTTTTCCCGTACGGCCGAACTTGACTTTCGATGAATTAACATCCGCTACATTGAAATCTGCGGCTCCAAGTACAGCTACATATATTGTATTGTTCTTGCTCAGATCAACTTCATTTGGTGTTCGATTAGGATAAATATCGATACTACTTGGCCTGAAAACTTTCAACGTTAAAGTAACAGGTGGATTACCATCAGTATCTGTTGCTATAATTGTTATTATATTTTCACCATATTCAAGCTCAATTTCATGACTGAAATCAACCTTATCGTTAGGATCAAATATGAGATATTCCCCATTAATACAAATTGTAGCTACACCTTCATCATCAGTAACTGTTCCTTCTATAGTTACCTTATTACTGTCGATTATTTGGTTATTTGTTGGATTAGTTACTTTAATAATTGGGCTTTCAGTTCCTCCAATAACTACTACATCACCTTCATCAACAGTGACTTCAACTGTCCCAAATTCAGTATCAGAGCCATTTACATTTGCAAATGATTCGATTGTATATGTTCCAGGTAATAATAAAGTTACGATTGCCTGCCCTTCAGTCGTTAAGGAACTTGAGCCATAACCATATGCATAAGATGATGGCGATTCATGTCGTGTCGCAATTATATAAGGAGATTTTAACTCACCTTCATCTGCAACATAAAAATAGTTCCTTACTGTAATTGTTCCATAATTTGGATCATAACTGGGTGAATATTTCCCTTCTTCAACGGTACGCGTTATTGTAGAACTGCTTGTATTATATAAATATATATATGAATATAGAGATGAGTCAGGATCTTCCGGGTAATCATGTCGCATATATATATAGTAATTTGCTTCCCAATCTCCCGGGGAACAGACAAATAAGAATTTCCCTGTTTCCGGATCAATATAGCTTTGTGAATATCCAAGACTTGATTTATATGCTCTTAAGTAAGCATTTTGAAATTTTGTGTTAGCACCCCATACATTTAATTTACCGGGTATAAATCCCGGATTTATAATAAAGTCAATATCTGTCAAATGATCACCATCATTAATATCTATCTCATCTGAAAGAGGCATATCTAAATATCCTGTTAAGTGACTCAAATCGCCGGGTAATTTAAAATTGAATTCAGGACGTATTCTCCATGAACCAGCATCAACATTCAAATTATAAAGGCCGGTTGATATATCTTCTACGGTAACGGTATTATATCTGGTAGGTGAATATGCTCTACCATCCATGTATCCATTAGTAACATTAATTCCATTTAGAATAGTTTTCCCTGAAATATTTGCCGCTGAAACATCTATCGTATAATCTCGATACTTTGAAATACCAGAAGCTGGAGTTGTAAAACTGCTATCATAATAATAGTACTCAATATCATCTATATAAATATAGGCTCTTAAGTCACATGAAATCTCAGGAGCAACTAACATAGAATAAGTCGTACCTGTTTCACCGGGTATATTCAAAGAGGGAACATAAATATAATTATAAAATGAGCGATATGGTGGATAGTAAAATTCAGGTATTGAAACATATGCATATATATAATATCTTTCAATTGTATTACTATTTGAACCGGTTGATATTTTCCCTGTTATAATCGCTGGTTCCATAGAAATATCATGAGTAACATTGCCTCCGACTGGAACATATACTGGTCCTGAGACTGGAAATAATGTCATAATATAGTTTGGGTCGGAAACAATTGCTTCTGCTCTTAAATAATAATCTCCATCTCCCTCGAGGGTAAGCACATAATCGATACTGTCTGCCCCGGCTGGAACGTTTACAGTTACTTGCCCTGAATATTGTTGTAGGGTATCTACCGCATATACGGTTACGGATTTTATCTGATAGCCGGTAAGCGAAACCGAACCAGATACTGTACCAGGATTAAGAATAACGGGATCGTCTGCGTATGTGGGCGCAGTAATAACCGTTAAAAATGCCGCCAAAATGAAGACCACCGCTTTGCTTTTCATCTCATTCACTCCTTTCAAAATTTTACAACTGTCTTTGGTATTCAGGGTGCATCATGCGATGCTTTGCCGCATCCGAATACTCCATTTTCAGGTTTTATCTTTATAAGGACAAAACACAAATAACCAAAATCCACAAACAATTGTTTTCAGAGATACAACCTCCTCCAAATAAGGTTGCTTATTCTCAAAACAGAGTGAATATAGCAAAGACAGGTAATCTTGTCAATTGTGGTAACTACGTATTTTTAAAAGAATTATCTTTGTTTTTGTGATGAAAATACTTATTTATTAAAAATATTCAAATATAACCAAAAAATATTTTGACACTACTCAAAACAGGTTTATCAAATTGTTATTTATTTATGTGCAGGATTTTCGCGCCGTCGAAGCCGTTGAATGTTGTCGAAGAAGCTATACTGTACGCGCCGATATTTTGCGTGCAGAGATAATCCCCTATTTGCAGATTAGCCGGAAGATTCTCTGCCAGGGAAATTTTATCGAAGCTGTCGCATGTCTGGCCTACTACCGCGCAAATCTCTTTTTTGCCTTTTTTGAAAGCACTGAAATTAGGAATCCAGTGGTCGAACACAACACCTGAAAAAGTATGATACACGCCGTCGTTGATGTGATAGAAAATCTTATTGTCTCTTCTTGCTTTTCCGATTATTTCCGAAATTAGTATAGAAGATGTCGCTACCATGAATCGTCCCGGCTCGGCTATAATTTCTACATCTTCCGGAAAGAGTCTTTCGAGTTCCTTATGTAATACAGCCGCGAGTTTTTCGAATCTCGGAACATGCATGTCGTAAAGTGCAGGGAATCCGCCGCCAATATCGATTATATCAAGTTCGTATCCGTTCTTTCTCGCTTCGTTCAATATTTCGGAAGTGATATTCAGAGCGGCTATATAGTTCTCGAAATTCGTGCACTGGCTTCCTACATGGAAGCTCAAGCCTTCTACCCGCAAACCCAACTCGAAAGTTTTCTTTATCAACGCTGCTGCATCACCAGGTTCGGCTCCGAATTTTGAAGCCATCTCGACCTGCGAGCCGGTATCAGGTACTTTCAAGCGAAGTATAAGTCCGGCATGGTTGCAGTTTTCTTTTATTTTATAAAGTTCTTCTACATTATCGAAAGTAACAAGCGGACCGTATTTATTAATCTTCCTGAGAGTGTCCCTGTCTTTTATCGTATTGGAAAAAATTATTCTGTCCCAGATGAAGAACTCTTTTTTCTTCTCTCTCCATTTGTCAATCAGGTTATAAACCTGCATGAATTCGTTGTATGACGCAACGTCGAAACTCGCGCCTTCATCGAACAGGGTTTTTATTATCGCAGGATCGGAATTCGCTTTAACCGCGTAGTAAGCCTGAACTCTCGGAAGAGCTTTATTAAAAAGCCTGTAATTTTCCCTGATAATTTTATGGTCCACGATAAACAGCGGCGAACCATGTTTCTGTACAAGTTTAAGAAGTTTGCTTTTTTCCATTTCCAATAATCCTGTTTTTTTACCGCTGAGTTCGCAGAGAACGCAGGTACGAATTAAATAAATTATAGATTAGAGAATTAGCATATCGTAAATTACGCATTCTCCTTTTTATCAAATAACCTGATTCAATCAATTCACTTTAAATACTCTGCGACCTCAGCGTTCTCGGCGGTTAATTAATCATTTGCGTCAAGAAGGTCTTCCAACTCTTTCATCTCTTTCGGAGCGCTTTCGCTGAAATTATCGAAATATGATTTTTTCAGTTTGTCCATCAATTCTTCTCTTCTATCGTAAAGACGTTTCAGTTTTTTCGGCTTAGCGTTCTGCATAACATAAGAAGTAATCAGAGGAAGAGCGATTGTCGAATCGGTATAAACGATAACGCTTTTATCCACTTCATTCGGGTCGATTTTACCCCATGTCACGGCCTCTTTCGGAGTTGCGCCTGACAAGCCGCCTGTATCGGCTCTTGCGTCTGTTATTTGAATAAAATAATCCTGGCCGACTTCTTTTATTCTGAGAATTTCCTGAATCTGCGGCTCGGTCTGGAGCATGAAATTCTTCGGGCT
>CAZMPL010000147.1:0-8465 GCA_964567805.1 uncultured Pirellulales bacterium
AAAGCTACCTCCGTTAATCCTCTTCCCGGCGAATCGGATAGCAATGTGAAATCATTTATTAATGATGTTATGGGCTGCATGGTAAAACAAGGTAATAAATGGCAGGTCAATATTGATTTAGGCAATATATCTGAGGTTTGTATTGCAAATTTCGATTATCAGATATTTCATGACACCAACCTTTTTTTTGCTGCACAGAGCAGCAGAGCCACAGTCTCTTATAAAAAATCCGGCTTAATGCTGCAGGGTCGTGCGAAAATAACAATAGCAGACGGCAGCACACTTGCTGGAAACAATATTGAGTGGGACTTAAAAAATCAGAATTTCTTCGTTAAAGGTGTATATGTAATCAATCACAATGGAGAAATAACAACAGGAAAAAATATTTGTGTTAATTCACAATTAGAAAGTATTGAAAAATAAAAGGACAAATCTAATCGAAAGGAGAAAATATGAATCGTGGAATATTAATGTCAGTTTTACTGGGAATTTTATTTTGTACTTCTCTTGTCTCGGCTCAAGACCCAAATACCTATATTATTCAAGGTAGACAGCAGCTATTTGATGGAACATTAGCAGGCGCAAGACAATCTTATGAAACATTTACAGATGGCATCTCTGCATTCCCTGATAACAGCGAGATTAGATTTTTTCATGCCTTATCCGGACTTGTTATGCTGGGTATCGGAGATGACGGCGATCCGGCAAATAGTTTCCTTGAGCTTGCAGAGAAATTCAATCTGACAATTGCAGGCGACACATGGAAAGACGGCTATGATAATATCATTTTCGAAGTTCTTTTGAATTCACGAGGTGTATATGAAATACCTCCTGATGCTCCAAATTCTGAAGAAATCGGTACGATTCTCAGTACCATGGCCGGGCAGGTTGATTTACTTATAGCTGATGTGAATTCACTTGATAGCTCATTCGTCGTATATTTAGATCCGAATGAAACATCTGTTTTTTCCGATCCTTATTTGCCTAAGCTGACGTACGATATTGAGGTAGATTACTCTGATGTGCTTATATTGAAAGTCATCCTGATGGGATTAAAGGTACAGCTTCAGGGGCAGCAGGCGTATAATTTGAGCATTGATTCCGATGGTATTAATGAAACTGCAAAACAGATTTATGGTGGTTGCTTCAAAATCAATGACTTGCTTGAAAATTATCCCGATCTCTTGAAAGTCATGCCTGTAACTGGTAAAACACTCCTAACTGAGGCAAAGCAAAACTTGATTGATGGAATAAATTATTACCTTGATGCGGTAGATCATATTAAGGCAGAGACAGATTCACAGGAAAATGACTTTCTGTACATAGACCCAAATAACGAATTTTCTTTTAACAACTTCAATAATATGGTTATTACTCTGCGGGATTCTTTGGTTAATAACACAGTTGCGACAATTCCGCTTGATACAACTAAAACATATAATATAAAGTATTCGAATGGTACGGCTTTCGGCCAGTTCATATGGAAATATAATACTTTTGGCTCTTCGAGTGCACATGATATTAGTTTAATCACTGACAATCCTGACTTGGAAGGATTGGCTGTTGATGATATTTACTTTGAAAGCGGTAATATCCTTCGAATTGATTTTATATATGATTGGTGGATACCCGCATATTTTGAAGCCACCCTGGCGTCAAATGGAAATTCTTTTACAAACGGAACTTTAGAATATTATGACCCTGACAGCTCTTCATGGAATACTTATGCAAGCGGCTTAACCGGCACGCTTGCCGGCAGTTCTGTGGTGGAAAATCTCCAACTCAACCTGAATCCACTTTATGGCTCATCGACATATACAAATCCAGTTAATCCGCGTGATTTACTGCCGCAATTTGATGAATGGAATGGTGCTGTGCGCAGCACAATAGGTCATGGCTTGAGTAATGATGCAACATTAGGCGGTATCCTGCCGGGTAAGACTCAAAACGATTGGAATATAGAATTTGGATTAACTCCCGCTGGATTGGTTACCCTGCAGTCAAAGACAGCGACTGTTGATGGCTCTACCAATGAATGGACTTCTACATATTTGGTATTTGATGATATCACCGGTGATACCGAGGACATTGAAGATCCCTTGACAGGAGTTGATATAGATAATCTTTATATGTCCTATAGTACAACATATCTATATGGTGCAATAACCCTTAAAGATAATATAGATACAGTCAATGGATATTATACATACGAACTCTGTCTGCCTTATCAATCAGGAAAAGATAATACAACACATTCTATTGTTTTGTATATAAATAAATACTCTGGAGAAACCTATAGTTCCTTGTACCAATGTACGACTGATTCAACAGGTTATGAGGAATGGACGGAGATCGATCCAGGGTTACAGGTTGCGTTTGGCGATAAAGCGATTGAGTTCAGGATAACTCGGTCAGCGATTCCATGTGGAATACCCGGAAGATTTATTCACGTTTCAAGCGATTGCTGGAACTCAAGCAATTATCATTGGGATGCAGATAGAAATTACGATACACATCTGAAGATTGCCGGTCTGGGTACTAACAGTCTCGGTACTATAAGCGGGACAATAACCTATGAAAACCACGTCGCCGGTCGGCCGATCTATGTATGGGCCTGTACAGATATTCAGAATTATGAAGTTGCTAAAGACAATATTATAGCCGCCACAATGCTTGATGCGCCCGGTGATTATACCCTAACAGGTCTTGGTATCGGCCTTGAAGGTTATGTTGTAGCTTTTAGTCCAAAGTACAGCTTTAATATATTCGACTCGAATAATCCAATTGTTCAGGCATCGAGAGCGGTAACCGTATCAGGCTCGTTAGTTGACAATATTGATTTAACTCTCGAAGGAACATCTACAAAAGTAGCTTTTGCATCATCAAGTTCAAGCGGCTCAGAGAATGTTAATGGTGTTTTGACTGTAAATCTTTCAGAGGAGCCCAATGAAACGGTAACAGTTAACTATACGATAACAGGCGGAACCGCATCAGGAAGCGGCGTAGATTATACACTTGCTTCCGGCACACTGACATTTGAGCCGAACACAACAACACAGAATATTTCACTAACAGTTATAAACGACTCGATTGATGAAGCTGATGAGACGATTATAGTTACATTAAGCAATCCATCCAATGCTAACTTAGGGGCACAAGTTTCTCATACTTATACAATCCTTGATGATGAGTTACCACCTTCAGTCGAATTTGACATCTCTGATTCAAACGGTTTAGAAACAGTCGCTGCAGTTACATTACCTGTGTCACTTTCTGCTGCTTCCGGCAAGACGATAACAGTAGCCTATTCAGCAACAGGTGGAACAGCCACAGGAGACAGTGTGGATTATACCTTAGCTTCAGGTACACTTACATTCGTACCCGGCGATACATCTGAGGATATTTCAATAACAATTGAGGATGAGATATACGGCGAAGCTGATGAAACAATTATAGTTACATTAAGCAATCCAACTAATGCCGTCCTCGGTGTCAATACCAGTTACACTTATACTATTATAAACGATGATCTACCAACAGTTGATTTTTCTCAATCCAGTTCGAGTGGACCTGAATCTGAAAGCCCGGTGACTATTGAAGTTACATGTTTGCCTGCGATGGATACAACGACAGCAGTAGTGAGTTACACTGTAACAGGTGGAACAGCTACAGGAGACGCCGTGGATTATACCTTAGCTTCAGGTACACTTACATTCGTACCCGGCGATACATCTGAGGATATTTCATTAACGATTACAAATGATGATGTTCAGGAATCAGATGAAACTATTATTATTACGTTGAGCAGTCCTGTGAATGCCTCGTTAGGAAACAACAAAAGCCATACATATACAATACTTAATGATGACGATCAAACCGATCCCTATACTGATGGTTATATACCAGAGCCCAACGCAACTCAGATTGCAAGGGATACGGTTGTCCGGCTGCATATAAAAGATGCAATGATTGCCTCAACCAGCGGCGTAGATGTTAATACCGTCCAGATTGCGCTTGGAAGCGTAGTTATTTATGATGGCGCAATAGCTGAAGACGGCATTTATGTCTCTGCAATAGGCACATGCATATGTACCGGCTCAGAAGCTGATAAGACTTTTGTCTTACAGCCAACCTCCTTGTTTGATTATCAGCAGAAGGTGGAAATTACCGTCTATGCAGAGGATAAATCGGGTAACCCTGTATCAGAATCCTATTACTTCTATACAGTCATGCGTTCGTTTGGTCAGAATGCAAAGGTGAACTCTGATACTGGATCACTTGCCCAGGATAATCCGGCTACAGCGATGGATTCTTCAGGTAATATCTATGTTGTATGGGACCAGACTGCTGTTTCAGGAGGTGCAGACATCTATATCGGTAAACTGACAAACGGAGACAGTTCTTTTGGAGCAAGTACTCCTGTCTATGCTGGTGCTGGAGAACATAGCCGTCCAGTGATTGCTATCGGTAGTGATAATACTCTGTATATTGCATGGCAGGGTCAGCCCGTTGGTGGTCTCTGGGATATTTATGTGTCTAAGTCAACAAATAGCACTACATGGAGTGAGCCGAATGTCGTTAACCTTGAAGTCGATCCAAATAATACCAGTAGTCAGACATTACCTGCTATCGCGATAGACCAGGATGTAACTGATACAGTATATATTGTCTATGAAGATAACAATGGTGTTAACAATAACAAGGACATCTGGGTAACGAGTTCTACAAACGGGACCACATGGGCTCTTCCGAAACAAATAACAACCGATACAAGCGACCAGACAGAGCCGGCTATTACGATAAACAATCATGTGGCGTGTGTAGGATGGACTGATGCAAGGAATGTTGATACATCAACTGACATTTATGGAGCATCTTCTGAGTATTCATGGGCAGAAGAGAAAATTTTAACCACCGAGAACAATCAATCCAGTGTTGTGCTTGTTACCGATCCTAGTGAGGAAGATGTATATGAGTTCTGGGTTGACGATGCCAATGGCTATGATGATATATACTATGGTATGGATGAGATTGACGATATTGGTACAAGCATTACTGATGAGCCTGGTAAAGACAAAAGTCAGCCAACCGCAGCCGCAGGCAGTTCATCTAAACTTTTTGCAGCCTGGACAGATTTCCGCAATGTCAAAAATAACAGCGATACAGATATCTATTTTACCGAGAGTGGTTCTTCAGGATTTGAAGATATGCATAGTACTCTGGTAAATGACGATACCGGTATAAACGCCCAGGCAAATCCTGTGATTAATGTGGATATCAATGGCAACCCATATCTGGTCTGGGTAGATTCGCGAAATGGCAATAAGGATATTTATTATGCCGGTGCTACTTATGTTAGTGACCCAGTCCCGACCACGATTCTAATTGAAAGCAGTACAATAACAGTGAAAAACTCGACAGTATTGAAAGTAACAATACCAAAAACAGGTGCGTTGCCTACTGGTTTTGATGTCAATGACATAACTATTGCCCAACTAATGAATCCTCCGCAGTTGCCACCCGGTAGCTTTGGAGTGTGTTATGATTTTGGTCCGAGCGGATTAACCTTCAGTGAACCGGTTACGATAACGATGCCGCATGATGCAGACTACTTACATTATGACCTGTTTAAAGTATATTGGTACAATGCAGAGACTGATACATGGAGTCAGACAGGTATATCTAATGTTCAGCATCATATTATTGATTCCTCAACTCACACTGTGAGTTTCGAGACAACACACTTTACGAGTTATGCTGTTGGATCGGAACCAGTTTATTATGGTGGCGGCGGTGGCGGCGGCGGTTGTACTATGTCTCAATATCCGCAAACCCCGGAATATATTGCCGGATATTTCCTGCCTTATGTAGTTTATATTCTGATATTGTTGACTATGAGCTATTTATATAAACGTAAACGAAATGCAGACAATAAGAATTGATCGAATGCAGGATTATAAAAATACGTACACATCTGGTAATGATACCCTTCATTACCAGATGTGTTTTTTAGGAACAGAACTCTATTTGGTAAAAGAAA
Organism: uncultured Pirellulales bacterium; assembly: GCA_964567805.1. Lineage (GTDB taxonomy): Bacteria > Planctomycetota > Phycisphaerae > Sedimentisphaerales > Anaerobacaceae > JAFGPS01. The sequence continues at coordinate 6,041 of CAZMPL010000147.1, forward strand.
AATGCAATATGTTTTTTGCATGTATGCCTCTTTTGTCAGAGATTATCTTTGTAACAGTTGTGTCAATATGGGAAAAACAATTGCTTGAATCGTTGCCGGAGATATGTAATCGTTCCCATCAGAGGATTCAGCACCGGCAGGATGAATGAACAGAACATATCTGTACCAGCAGATCGGGCAGTTGAAAGTTGAGCTTGACTGGCTTAAAAAAAAATCTGAATTTGACAGTTGAGCCTAAGTGTAAAGCCATTGAGCCTGGCCATAAAAAGATACCGATTTATCGGCAGTGTGAATTACTGAGACTGAATCGCAGCAGTTTGTATGATAAAACATCAGGTGAAACAGAATATAACGAGCAGTTAATGGAATTGATAGACAAACAATATATCGAGACGCCTTTTTACGGGATAGACAAGATGACTGCCTGGCTTTGTCGTCAGGTTCATTGTGTCAATCATAAGAGAGTCCGACGTCTTATGCGTCAGATGGGCTTGGAAGCCGTTTATCCGCATCGTAAGCGTGGTTTAAGCGTTCCTGACAAGCAGCACAGGATATATCCATATCTTCTTGAAGATGAGCTTATAGGACAGGTCGATCAGGGCTGGTCTATATATTCGCATGCATCACGGCTGGATTTATCTTTCAGCTATAATGGACTGGTTCAGCCGCTATGTTTTGTCCTGGGAAGTATCAGTAACACTGGAATCGGATTTTTGTATCGAAGCATTGAGACGTGCGTTGAGTTTTGGCATACCGCGGATATTCAATATGGATCAGGGCAACCAGTTCACCTCAATAGAATTTACGAAAACATTGCTGGATGCGGGTATCAAGATCCGCATGGACGGGCAAAGGGCGAGCATTTGATAATATTTTTTCGGAGCGACTATGGAGAACAGTAAAAGTTGAGGGGATTTATTTGCGGGACTATCAGACAGTAACAGAAGTCAGGTATTATTTGGGCCGGTATTTTGAATTTTATAATAACCACAGAATACACGAGGCATTGGATTACCGCACCCCCCGGCACAGCAGTTGTAACTCCGGTCGCCATACGGGCTTCCTCCGTTACAACTGCTTCAGTATACGGCGATAATTCCACCTTAAGAAGCTCCATTTTCTGTCTTGACAATGGGCAGAGGTATAAATTATCATAATATTTAATTATAAAAACACTTATTGATTTTTATGTTTTATTTTATTAGGTAAGTTTTATTTAAGTTTGATTATTTTGAGCATAATAAATATGAGACCTTATATTAAAATACACAGGATTCTTCCTGTTGCAAACTTAATAGTGTTTTCTATGCTTGTATATTTACTGTTCAGCTGCTTTTTCATGGATAGAAGCAGTAAAGGCATCTCAGATTCGATTTCTGAAACTTCACAAACCGATTTTGACTTTGCTCAAAAATCATTAAATTCATCAAATATTGATTTTATATTAAATCATAATATATTTAATACGTATGATACTTCACAAAAAAGCTCTCAGAAACAACCTTTAGTATTTCAAACTGTAAATATACCTTCTAAAAATCACCTTGATTTAAGGCTGCTTGGCACTGTTGCCGGTGATGGAACAATTGGTTGTGCTATTATTGAAAATATAATAACAAAAGTCCAGGACCTTTACAACGTGGGTGACATAGTTGATGGGGCACGTATCGAAAAGATTGAGAGGAACAGAATAATTCTTCTTAATGATGGATTTCAAGAAATACTGAATTTATATGTGGCAAGTGATGATAAGGGAGAGCCTGTCCTTGCAGCAAAGGAAGAAATAACAACTGTCTCTGATAAAACTCCTGAAGTACCGGATGTTGAAGTTATCAAGGTGACTTCGCCTACTGAGCGTCAGGTAAATAAAAGTGCCTTTCTTTCAAAAATTGGTGGAATTGAAGCGGTCCTTAAAACAGTAGCAGTAACTCCCCATACTGACAATGGAAAATCAGATGGCCTGCAAATTACTGGTCTTGAGGGTTTAGGTATGGCCAAGTTTGTCGGTCTTGAGAATGGAGATATTATACGCGTCATAAATGGACAAGTTGTTACAGATAATCGTAAAGCATTCCAGGTTCTGCGAAAAGCACGTTCATTATCATCATTGGACATGGAACTTAGCAGAGGTTCAGAAAAAAAGGTTTTATCATTCAAAATAGATTAATTATATGAGAGCTAAAAAGATTAAGTTATTATTATATAATACATATATACAGACATCCGGAAGACATATTCGATATCTATGTAAGTTAATTTTTATATACGTGATAAACGCATATATTTTTTTTACCCCTTCTATAGCCTATTCAGCCTCATTATATAGCTCAAATAATAAGAATTCGCAAAATAATGATTCGACGGTTTTCATGCCGCTTTTGACTGAACCAGACTCAGCGGACAAAATGGTTTCATTGGATTTCGA
>CAZMPL010000148.1:0-1897 GCA_964567805.1 uncultured Pirellulales bacterium
TTTATACCCTGTGCATCATTTTAAAAATATTTTCATGCTGGATCTGAATCTTTAACTTAAGAGCGTCTGCGATTTTTTCAATCTCCTCGCGAACCTTCTCCAGAGGATATTTCGACTCTTTCATATCCACCAGCATGGTCATGACAAAATAATGGTCCATAATACGCTGGTTAATGTCTTCGATGTTGATGTCATACTCGTAGAGCAGCATTGAAATCTTTGCGACAATACCCTTCTTGTCTTCTCCTATGACCGTAATAAAGAGCAACTCTTTTTCCATTTGGTTCCTCATAATAATTTGTGCATTATCCTGTGAATGCGAAAATTTTATTCTGTGATTTCTATATAATATCCTGAAAAAATATACTTGAGATATGAAGTTCTCTTTCTACTTTTACTTAACTTTACTATCAGTGCATATACCCCAGATCAAGATTATGGTTCCTAATATGGCGGGTGGACACACAAACATGAAGAATGCTTCGTCGTTAACTCGCGAAGACTGTAACAAGCCCGATAGCACAATAGATCCCGATAGTATTAAAATGCTCCCTGCGATTGTTTTCATAGTCAGTTTTTCCCTTCAATTTAATCTGGTAAACATATTATTCTATGGTTTCCATAAAGCTGGAAATCTGGAAACACCATAATAATTTCCCTTTATCTAATTCAGCTACCATATTTTCACTTCCTGCGTTTATTCGTTTTTTTATCCTAAACATTAAGATATTTTTCACAATGAATATTTTAGATTGCAGATAGTTATTGGGCAAGAAGAATTTCAGAGTATAAAGTTTAGGTGATAGTCTTAAATCTGCGGCTTATATTAAACAGAATGCGACAAGTACTCGTCAACATCTTTAATAAACTGCAAAGTGCCCTTCTCAATTTGTTTTGTTAGAGCATTTAAGTCGCTGAAGTCTGGATTATCAGTCAAGGTATATTCTAAAATCGAATCGTTTCCTTTTGTAGTTTGAACGAGATGGTATTTGTCCCAGCCGCTTTCTTTTATTAACTTCCAGTATTTCGATTGAATTTGTTTATTGTATCCGAATAACCAGACCTCGAATTTAAAAGAGTCATGAAGAAAAACTATCCCTGCTTTCAATTTCTTCTTCTTTAACGATTCAGGAAAGAAGGAAAAATATGTCATATCCATATATCCCAAATAAAGATTGCCGGAAACGGAATAGTCAGGATATTTCTTACTGAAATATGTCCTCAGTGACATTATATATTCCATCAAACCTTTATATGCTTTGGGGATAATTCCTTTAGCCATCTGTTTTTTATATTCATTAATATACTCTTGTAACGATTCCATATATACAATTATTCTTCTCCCGATATAGTTCTTGTATTTAGACAGTTAAAATTACTCTTTATCGCCCACCAGAGGGTAAATACTTTCCACATGAAAATAAACGAGAAACTTATTCGAATCATCTTTTGAGCTTGCAATTACAGGCTGTCTTTTTATGAACTCATTGACAACCGAAGTATTAATCTCCTCTCTGATTTTTGTCAGGTATAACCTTGTACCTTTATAGCCTTGTCCTTTTTCGATGAACATATATGCGGCATTAAGATTTGTCCTGAGATTCTGATGGCTCAGCCTCTCTTTCATTACAAAAGCTATTGTTGAATCGTTTACTACTTCCGGTTTTGCGTAAAGTGCTATATCTACGGTTCCATCCGAATCTGCGGTTGCTAAAATCCCTGTTCCTTCTGTTTTTTCAAAATAACTTTTTAAGTTCATTTCTATCGCTCCATTATAAATTTAATTAACTTTTTTATAACTGAATTGTACCAGATATTCGAAATAATGCAAAAATACAAATTCTGGAAAATGTCAAAAAATGAAGATATTAATCAGATTGAGATAATAATTATTATT
>CAZMPL010000148.1:1907-8369 GCA_964567805.1 uncultured Pirellulales bacterium
CTGTTTTTTCAAAATAACTTTTTAAGTTCATTTCTATCGCTCCATTATAAATTTCTTTAACTCATTTATAAGCCAAATTGTATCAGATAAGAGAAATAATGCAAAAATACAAATTCAGGAAAATGCTAAAAAATGAAGTTATTAATAAAATTGATATAATAATTATTATTTTGAAAAGAAAAGAAAACATGTTAATATATTATCAGGAGCCGATATATACGGTCTTATGTCCGAAAATAGTGTAACTAATGTCAAGGGAAGTCATGGACGAGAAAAAAGGCATAGAAATAACGACTCAATCGCTGGCAAGTGTGGTTTCTTTTCAATCCGCTTCTATCAGCGATTCAGAGGAAATAAACACAATTTCCCAGAAAATCTCAGATTTTATCGAAAAAAACAAGCCTTCCAAACTGATTTTTGACTTCAACCAGGTAAAATTCTTCTCATCACAGGTATTGGGAATGCTTCTGAACATTCGCACAAAACTATCAGTATACAATGGTGAAGTTGTAATTATTGCTATAAATCCCCAATTGCACAGGGTTTTCAAGATAACGAATCTTGATAAAATATTCAGGTTCTTTCCAGATGTTAAAAGTGCTATAAAAACAGGCACAAGCGAGGAATGATCCCCCTTTTTCGTTGTGGGGGTGAATTAATATAAAGTGTCCTGAAAAGGACGATTTATGTGAAAGGCGGAACTTATGCACATAACACAGCAATTTTCGATTTTTATGATTAACAAACCGGGAGTAATGGCAAAAGTACTTGGCGAATTTGCAACCGAAAAAATTAACATTATCGCTATGACGGTAATGGATTCCGGAGATCAGGCTGTAATGAGAATTGTTTTTGACGCTCCGGATAAAGCTCGGCAAATATTGAACAGACTTAATACACCTCATAGTGAGACAAATGTGTTAAGCATTAAATTAAATAACGAATCTGGTGCTCTTGCAACAGTTGCGGAAAAACTCGGCAGAAATCATATTAATATAATATATGCCTATTGCACCGCAGGCGCCAGAGGAGGCAGAACTACTGGAATTCTAAAAGTTGCCAATGTCGAAAAAACAATGAAACTTCTCGAACAAATTGAAAACAAGAAAACAAAATCGCAAACTTTCGTAAGGAAAACAAAATCAGCAAAAAGGTAAAATATTTTAAAAAATTTTTGTTTTTATATATTGACATTCAAGCATAAGAAATTGTATATTACTCGTCTTGTTGGACAAACGGGGCCGTAGCTCAATTTGGTTAGAGCGTCGGACTGTCGATCCGAAGGTTGAGGGTTCGAGCCCCTTCGGCCTCGCTTAAAACGCCATTGGTTGGAAAATCAGTGGCGTTTTTTATTTAGACTCTCTCATATTCCCCATTTACACATTTTATCTTGCTTTTGTATGTTTGTTTGAAATATAATGCTTTTAGATGATTCTTTCTATTACAGTACCATTATTTACCGAAAAGGAAAATAAAATGGATATTTCGGGCGTTCGCAAAATCAATATCAAATCAGTAATTACAATAATCCTATTATCGTCATTGTTCTTTCAATCTTCCGTAGTCCAAGGAGACTGGAAAAGTGAAGCCAACGCGAGAATCGAGCAGATACGAAAGAGAGACGCACAAATCAAGATAGTTGATTCTAATGGCAATCCAGTCAGCAACGCCTATGTGCAAATAACTCAAAAACGCCATCTTTTTGCTTTCGGTACATGCCTGGCTTATGGAAAATTATCTGGTGATAGCAAATACAGAGATTTTGTACTTAACCATTTCGAATGGGCCGTGTGCGAAAACGAAATGAAATGGTCCTCCAATGAGTCAAATAGAGATAAAGAAAACTATAGTCAGGCGGATTATATAGCCAAATGGTGTAAAGATAACAATATTACTTTGCGCGGGCACTGTGTCCTTTGGGAACAAAAAAACGACCAGATGCCAAGCTGGGTACCGTCTCTTAATTGCACTAAGTATCCTGACGCAAGTGAAATGCTTACAGAAATTGATGAGCGTATTAACAGCGTCGTTGGTCGCTATAAAGGCCAGATTGTTCAGTGGGACATAGATAACGAAATGCTGTCCAGCAATACTTTTGGCTGTCTTGAGGAGCCCGGCCGCGCTCATTTTTTCGAACTGGCCAATCAAATTGATCCCAACTGTGCAATGTATATGAACGAATTTTCCAATAATTCTTTTGGCGGTTATAATGGTACCCCGTATGCAAATCGTGCTTTGGGATTAATCAACCTTGGAGCACCAGTCGAAGGGCTTGGCATTCAGGCTCATGTCAATTCATCTTTTCAGCCGGAGAGATACTATAATGATGTTCTGCAAAAACTTGCTGTCGTAGGCGTTCCAATTATGGCTACCGAATTCGATACGAATGCGTCAAGTGAATCTCAACGAGCAAATGACCTCGAAAACTTCTTTCGCATATGTTTCAGCCATGCAAATGTAGAAGGCATAATTATGTGGGGATTCTTAAAAGGCTCGGCATGGAGAGAGAACTGGGGTATTGTCAATAGTAACTGGACACTGAATGAAGCAGGACTTAGATACGAAAAACTTATCGACGAATGGACAACTAAAGCTTCAAGTTTTACAGATTCTTCAGGTAATGTTATTTTCAGAGGATTTCATGGAACTTACGAAATTAAAGTTGCGGTTGCCGGCATGCCGACTGAAGTACGCACAATAGAATTGGAACCCGGAACAAGAATTCAGAATTTTGTGCTTAAAACAAACCTTAAATCAACCGAACCAATTAAAAATATTAATAAAGGGGACAATTATATTTATATACAGGACGCGATTAATGATGCCGATCCATGTAATGTTATAATAGTAAGCCCCGGAATCTATAACGAAGACATCGATTTCGCAGGCAAACAAATAACTTTAAGTTCCTCTGACCCGAACAATCCGAAAATAGTCGCTTCAACAATCATTGAAGGAAGTGACACCGCAGTGACTTTCGCTTATAGTGAAAAGGTAAATTCCATAATAACCGGATTTACCATTACTGGCGGAGATATTGGTATATACTGCGATGCTGCGTCCCCCACTATTTCAAAATGCAGAATTATAGAAAATAATGGCAACGGGATTGAAATGCAGAACAACGCAAGCCCGAACATTTCATACTGCGAGATTCTATGTAACCAGGGTAACGGCTTAACATTAGCTGCCGGACGGAAGTCTAATTTTAGTATGCCTGTAATAGAACATAGCGTTATCGCCGCTAATCGACTGCATGGAATTTTCTGCAATTTACCTCTGGTCAATAACTGCACAATCGCCGCGAATGGTTACCGAGGTATATCCGGCCAGCAGCCAAAAGTAAATAATTCGATTATCTTTTACAACAGCCGTGACACTGATAACGTTCAACTGGAAAGTATTTCCGCAGCAATAACTTATTCCGATATACAGGGCGGCTGGGCTGGAACTGGAAATATTAATCAGGACCCATGCTTTTCTGAAACCGGTTTCTATGATGAAAAAGATACATCCGGAAATGTATCTGATGATACATGGTTAACAGGTGACTATCATATAAAATCAAATGTCGGCCGCTGGGACCCAAATTCATCAAAATGGGTACAGGACGATGTCACGAGCCCTTGCATAGATACTGGTGATCCAAATTCTGTTTGGGCAAATGAATTGTGGCCGCACGGTAAGAGAATAAATATGGGTGCTTACGGAGGTACAACACAAGCCAGTCTTTCACTATCAAACGTTGGTGACATAAAAGATATAAATGGCGACGATATAGTGTCATGGGAAGATGTCTTACGTCTTTTAGATAAATGGAACGCAAGTAATGCGCCATTGAAAGAAGATTTAACTCTCGATGGAATTGTCGATGTAAATGACCTTGAGTTCTTTGAAGGTAACTGGGAAAATGATTCAAATAATACACCACCTGTTATAAATTCAATCGAAGACCAATCTATCAGCGCAGGCAATGAGTTGAGTTTTAATGTTTCCGCAATTGATAACGATGGTGATGAATTGATATTTAAGGTATCAGGTTTACCTGAAGGAGCAGAATTTTCCGGGCAAACAATCACATGGACTCCTGTATATACAGGAACGTATCTGGTTACATTTGTTGTAAGTGATTACAAATCACTGGATTATACGGCTGTTAATATAGTTGTTCACGAATAACAATATTTATGGAAAAATAATCAGCATAAAAAATGGCAGTCTTCCTGAGAAAGGGATAACTTGAAAAGAAGATTCTTGACCATTTTTAGTGAACACGGTAGAATTATCAGCGTCGTATAAGTAATTATATAAATTTAATCTCGACAGAAAACTTATTAAATTTAGATAGAGGGTTCATAAAATGAGAAAAACGATTCTTTTAATCACATTAATCACTTTATGTTTTTCATTTGCGGCACAATCCAGTGATAGCAATAGTGCGGATATCAACGACTCACGTGGAAAAATGAAACCATGGGATAAGGGAGCATGGGAAACAGGGAAATACCGTAATCTTTTCCTCGAAGCCGGGTATAAGCAGGAAGACATCAATGCAAAATTAGCAAAAGTTTATAACGACCTCTTCGAAGGCCCGAACCGTGTCTATTTTGAAGTTGGTGACAACAATGATATGGCTTACATTACAGATATTAAAAACCATGATGCCCGTACCGAAGGCCTTTCATACGGACTGATGGTAGCGGTGCAATTGAATAAGAAAGATATTTTCGATAAGTTGTGGCGATGGACCGTCAAATATATGCAACACCAGGAAGGCCCGAGTGAGGCCTATTTCGCATGGTCGGTTAATCCCCAGACAGGCAGAAAAAACTCATCTGGTTCAGCATCGGATGGTGAATTTTACTTCGTTACAGATTTATTATTCGCATCAAATAGATGGGGTAATGATACAGGAATAGATTATTATAAAGAAGTAAGAAGAATTCTCGATGCAATGTGGAAGAAAGATGGAACAAGTAATGTAACACATGTGATAAATCTTGAAAGCAAAATGATTACCTTTGTGCCGGACAGAAGCGGATACGGCTGGACTGACCCTTCATATCACATTCCGGCATTCTACGAAGTCTGGGCAAAATATGCCAAAGACGGACACGAAGATTTTTATCTCGAGTGTGCCAAAGTTTCACGAGAGTTTCTACACAAGGCCTGTAATCCTGTGACCGGCCTTACTCCGGATAATACTGAATTTACTGGAGAAGCACGAAGAAACCGTTTCGGCGGCGGAGGCAGCGCATTTGGTTTCGATTCATGGAGAGTCCCGATGAACATAGCATTGGACTATTCATGGTCATGCAAAGACGCTGAATGGCAGCAGGATTATTGCAATCGTCTTCAGAATTTCCTTTTTGCCAGAGGTATTGATAAGTTCGAGGACCAGTTTAATCCAGATGGTTCCGCCCGTCAAAACATAATGGGCGCAGGCGGATATCGCACTTTACGTCACTCTCTCGGCTGGGTCGCAACTACAGGCGCTGCGTCTCTTATGAGCACACAAGCCAAAGGCTGGAAGTTCGTAGATGGAGTATGGAACGCAAAACTCGAACCATATGAAGATGGATATTTCGACCCATATTATGACGGCCTGTTATATCTATTCAGCCTGATGCACCTGAGTGGAAATTACAAGATTATTACACCGGGAATGGCCCAGTAAAACATATATATCCGTTTTGCCAGTAGTATTCCTTTAGAAGCAGTCAGAAAAGAGATTTACTAAGAAGCCGTGCTGTTAGCGGGGATTGAACATGCGGTTAATGTTAGATTCTGCACATTAATTTCAACAAAATACGCCGCAGTAAATTTACCCAGCGACGTATCACTATCGACTTTATGCACTCAATTTCCCGTCTCAATCAATCCAACAATCCCTATACCAATCCCAATAAGTCCATACGGTGTGCTGATAAATTTTATAACTGGAGTTCCATCGAGAATACTATTATCTATTATCTGAGATTCATCGAAATTTTTACCTTTTCCAATAATCATAATCTGGTCTGGATTATATACTACCCATAATTTATTATCGTGAATGGTGCTCGTGGTTAAGTCAAGATAACTTATTCGAGAAGGTTTTACTGCATTCGTGAAAAATGGATCATTCAAAAAACCTTTTTTTCTGTAATTCTTAAGACTTGTTATATTTAGCCATGAATTAACTTTTATATCATCGGAAAGCTCCTCTTCAACAGAACCAATATATTGTACTTTTCGCGTCATAGTATCCATCTTCCAAAGTCCCGATGGTGAACCTCCTGATACATTCATAAAAAGTGTATCAGGTTGTAAATATAGCATCGAATTAATCTGGTAAGGTTTACCTCCATTAAATGGAGATCCATCATTTATTGTACTGCAAAAAACAGCTTCCCATTTTCCAGTATTGAAATCATATATAACAAGACCACTTTCATGATCGGTATCCTGATAGGCTATCCA
>CAZMPL010000149.1:0-621 GCA_964567805.1 uncultured Pirellulales bacterium
GATAATGGCAACAGAGGTGCTGAACGCAATCTTTAACAACGGCATGCCGGTTGGTGTTGAGGCTGTTCCGAAGAATTAACGATGTCCGGTACGAATTCTAATTCCCGTGAAGAATAGAAATATCTGTGGGCATCTTAATAATTATTTGTAAGCGTTCACAGAAATATTTTATGAAAAAAAGAACTTTCTTCTTGTACAGTAACGGTAGGTGAGGCCCTTGTTGGTCCTTAGCGTTATGAGAAAGCAAGAGTTGGAGCCGTTAAAAAAAGCTTTAAGGAGGGCATTGAATTACTTTCGAATGATTTAAGTTTATAATAAATATTTTTGTTACATAAATATGAATATTACAGTTGTGTAAAAGTCTATAACTGAATGATATTGGAAAATCAATGTTTTCAGTAAAATTAATTTAACAATCGTTTTTAAGGAATAACCATGAAAAATGCATTATGTGTGGCACTGTGTTTAACGATCTTTTGTTCTTCATTATTAGTTACTGGTTGTGCAGGTAGGGCGGCAAATCCTGTTGAGGCATATATGTCTGGTGACGATAAACGTTCTTGCGAGGCACTTAAGACCGAATATACAGATAATAAGACTGAAATTGTAAAACTGCAAAAA
>CAZMPL010000149.1:631-8350 GCA_964567805.1 uncultured Pirellulales bacterium
GCAAAAAGAGAAAAACGGCACAGATCTTTGGAATATTGGTTGTTTTATAACTGGTTTTGTTGTTATTGTTCCCTGGTTCCTTATGGACCTGAAAGATGCCCCAAGGGTTGAAATGCAAGCATTAAAAAGGAGAAATAGTAATCTTAAAATCATGGCATCTGAACGTAATTGTGATTTTTTAGGCACAGCTTCAACAGGAAAATAGTTTTAAATATTTTATAAATTATAACAAGCCATTTCAAAACGTTATACAGTTTTGAAATGGCTTGTTTGGTTATGCGTTATCGAAAATATTCTCAATATAATAATTCAATCTTTTATGCTCCTCGTCTTGCGCCGCCTAAGTTGCCTCTGTTTTCCTGGCCTTGTAGTTGTAGGGGGTTTTTCCATTCGAGCTGCTGTTCTATATTTCCCGCTAATTGGTATTTGATTATATGGTCGGTCGGTTTCGCGTCGCCGATAATATCGATATTTGCTCTGTCGATAATTCCCAATCCGGCGTCTGCACAATAATTCAAATAGCCGAGATTTTCGAGCGGCACGTCCATAAGCTGTGCGCCGATACTATCGACCGCCATTACATCAGGACCGGCTAACGCTACGCCGTGCTCGACTGGTGTGCCGCTGATTGGGCCGTCACCTTCCATGCCTTCGAGGTTTTCAATTACCGTAAAGTTAGGTCTTACTCTGTGTGCGATAAGGAACAGATTGTAATGGAGCCATCTCGGGCTTGCGCCATGCATTAATACTTTACTGCTGCTTGGTCTTCCAGTATTAAGCGGGCAACCCATAACAATATTTTTCAATCCCATAGTCGCAACGACTGTATTATGTGTTTTCATACGTGAAACGGAAATGATATATGTATTGGTATCGAGGAAGTCAGAAATAATCTGAATCGGCTGAGGACGCAAATCCTTGTCGAGAATATACAGTGTTTGGGTAGAGTGTGTATTTAAATCCACCAATTCTACTCCATACTCATCCTGTAATGGTAAATAGCCATAGTTTTGGAAGCCCGGCATAGAACTTCCGCCGGCAGGGGATTCGCCTATAGTGATTTTCCCGGAATATATAGGTTTGAGAAAATCAAGCACGCCGCGAATTGCATCGACATGAGTTGCGCAAAGAGGATTGTTGGTAGAGACGAAATTGGGTTTGATTAAAACTTTCTTTCCTTTTACTCCTTCGGCAATCATATCTTTGAAAGGTGCCATTACCTGGTTTACCATTTCCCTGCGATCCTTGCCTGCGGTAAATGCGACTTTACTTTTTTGTAAGAGGGTTTGTTCGACTGATTCTGAGGCAAAGGAAGTTGAACGCCCGTTCAGTAATAAACCCGCGGACATGAGCAAACCTCCTTTAAGGAAGTTTCTTCTATTATTAAGATAATCGGATGCTGCTTGAATTTGTTCGGAATGTTTCATTAGGACCTCCAGATGTGCGATGAAGAATTGCTATTAAAAAAATATTTTTTTTGGCATCAAAATTTATCTTTCAAAAACAAGTTTTGCCTTATATTACAATATAACATATACGAAAACCGAAAACAATTGTTTGTTTAAAATATGTTAATATGGGTAATTCTGAAATATGCGTTTTTGGAGGTTTTTGGAATTTAATTAGTTTTATTAAAAGATTTTGCTGCTGTCAGTAGCATGTGTTTCTGGATGCTAAATTTGTTTCTTCGAGGAAAATTTTATTTACAAATCTTATAATCTTTATTATAAAAACTATTTTAATACAGTAGTAAAGAAATATGAGCCAGGAAAATTATTGTCAGGATTGTCATCAAAAGCATGAGTGCAAGGAAGTTTATCGGCGTTTAGGTTCTTCTGAATGCCAGCCTGATTTCTATCAGACTGTAGTAGCTTTTCTGATGCCTATGGTTGTATTTATTGCGTCCCTGGTTGTTTTTGATAAAATTCTCTCCGGCGGTAATTATTCGCATCTTTCACATAGAATGCATACCGCTATAAGTTTTGTTATAGCATTACTTATTACTGTAGTTTTTATGATAGTTTTTAAGTTGTTAAGTAAACTTTTCAGGAAATTTTTTAGAATTTCTAAGATATGAGTACAATGACAATAGGAAAAAATACTTTTCGCGGCGGAGTTCATCCCCCAGAAAAAAAATCTCTCACATCTGAATGTGCAATACAGTATGGCTACAAAGCAGACCAGATAGCTGTAATGCTCAGTCAGCATATCGGTGCAATGTGCAAACCAGTAGTTGCAAAAGGAGATGAAGTCAAAGCAGGGCAGAAGGTTGGCGATATCGATTCGTTTGTTTCCGCTCCCGTCCATTCTCCTGTAGATGGCAAAGTCAAAGAAATTGCTTTGCGTTCTCATCCCGTGATTGGAAGAGTTCCGGCGGTAATTATCGAGACTTCGCCTGATAATCAGATAAAGCAGGGACCCTTTCAGATAAAAGGTAATTTCAATATCGATAAATATACAGAACAGCAGATTTGTGAAGCAATTCGCAACGCTGGTATTGTCGGTATGGGCGGCGCAGGTTTCCCAACGAGAGTAAAAGTTGAACCGAATCCAAAATCACCTAAGACAACGATGATTGTCAACGGCTGTGAATGCGAACCTTATATTACCTGTGATTACAGAATTATGCTCGAATGGACAAAGCAAATTATCGCAGGTGTAAAACTCGCACAAAAAGCTTCCGGCTGCAAAGAAGTATTTTTCGCAATCGAAGATAACAAGCCCAAAGCAATTGAAGTAATACAGCAGGCTTTGGCTGGCGAAAGTAATATTAAAGTTGTTCCGGTAAAGACTAAATATCCGCAGGGCGGCGAAAGACAGTTAATAAATTCAGTTTTGAAGAAATTTGTACCAACAGGCGGAATTCCTCCTATGATAGGCGTTCTTGTAATGAATGTCGCTACATGTACTGCTGTTGCCGAAGCTGTTATCGAAGGTATGCCGCTCACACACAGAGTTGTTACTGTAACAGGCGAAGCGATTCTAAAACCTGGTAATTTTTATGTTCCAATCGGAACTACGGTAGGAAAGCTAATCGAACATTGCGGCGGATTAACACAGAACGCAGCAAGAGTAATTATGGGCGGACCTATGATGGGAATCGCGATAGCGGATTTGGATACACCAACAACAAAAGCGACCGGCGCAATTACCGTATTAACCAAAGAGCAGATTGGTAAAGCAAAATTCGAGCAGCGTCAGACTAATTGTATTCACTGCGGCAGATGTCTTACGGTTTGTCCGGAAAATTTGAATCCGACAAAAATAGCACACGCCGTAAAAAATGGTTTGATGGATGTTGCGAAAAGTTATTATATGACCGCTTGTATCGAATGCGGTTGTTGTACATATATATGCCCGGCAAATATAGAACTTACAGGTTATATAAAAACCGGCAAAATTAACCTTGCAAGACAGAAAAAGAAAATACCGTAATACGAAAGAAGTTTTAGCACAACGAGAAACGAAAATATGTTTAAAGATATAACAGTTTCATTTGCACCACATATCGGCAAGCCGTATTCTACGCGCAGTATAATGCTTGATGTAATCATAGGACTGACTCCTGCTATGATTGCGGCTGTGATTTTTTTCCGATTACATGCGATTGCACTTGTAGCGACTTGTGTTATTGCCTGTATGGCAACTGAAGGAATTTGCAACCTGATTCGTAAGAAAGCAAACACTCTTGATGACTTAAGCGCGATTATCACTGGTATCATTCTTGCCTTTTCACTGCCACCGGCTTTTCCACTTTGGGAGGCCGTGATTGGAAGCGTTTTTTCCATCGCGATTGGCAAGATGGTTTTTGGCGGACTCGGAGCGAATATTTTCAATCCAGCTATGGCTGGCAGAGCGTTTTTAACCGCATCCTTCGGTATGATGATGACAACATGGACCGTTCCTGGCGTAATTGATCCGAATATGCCTGTAATTGCCGCATCTGAAAATGCTGTTGATGCGAGAACTCAGGCCACGCCGCTTTCTCAAAGCAAGACCGCACAGAAATCTCAATTCGGTGCAAAAGAACTTAATGAAGCATCAGGTAATATTTTTCTCGGAAATGTCGGAGGCTGTCTTGGTGAAACAAGCGCACTGGCGTTATTAATAGGCGGAATTTATCTGCTAATAAGAAAAACAATCACTATTCATATACCCGCGGCGGTTTTGATTTCGGCTTTTGTATTTAGCTCAATCACTTATCTGGTTGATTCTGATTATTATGTGTCACCTTTATATCATCTCAGCAGCGGTGGTTTATTTATCGGTGCTTTTTTCATCGCGACCGATCCCGCGACCGCTCCATTGACACGAAAAGGTATGTGGCTTTATGGAGTCGGAATTGGAACTATAACAATGCTTATCAGAATTGTCGGAGCATTCCCGGAAGGTATGATGTATTCGGTTTTATTTATGAATGCTTTAGCACCTCTTATTGATCGGTTATTCAAGCAGGTTCCCGCAGGAGGTAAACCAAGTGTCTAAGATTAAATTATTTATCAGTGAAAGCTGGCTCTTAATAGTATCTTCGTTCTTGTTCGGTCTGCTGATAGCAGGAGCAAACGCCGCATGGAAAGATAAGATCGAATACAATTTGAATGTTTATAGTTATAACAAAGTCGCGAAAACAGTTCTTCCTGAAGCAGAAAATTTTGAGCCTGTATTGGAAGATGTCAAAGTAAAATCCTCAACCGGTAAAGAACTGAAAACATCTGTTAAAAAAGCCATAGATAGTAGTGGAAAAGCTATCGGCTGGGCATTTCTTTGCCAGGGCACAGGTTTTGCTGATAAAATTCAGTTGCTTCTTACTGTCGATATGGCTTTTGAAAAAATTCTTGGATACGGAGTTCTTGCCAGTACAGAAACAGTTGGCTATGGTGACAAGATTAAAACTCCTTATTACAAGGACCAGTTTGTTGGAGCGCCCACTTCAGAAATGCAATTATCCAATACAGGTGATACTACAAAAATTGATTCTGAAATTATTGCGATAACCGGAGCGACAATAAGCAGCAGGGCGGTGGTTGACATGATAAACACATTTATACCGCAGGTGAAAGAACAAATGCGTGAAAAAGGATTAATCGGTAATGAGTAATAGCGAACAAGGGACAATAACACTGTATAGAAAAACGCTTTTTGCGGGATTATGGTCGGAAATTCCTGTGTTTCGTTTAATGCTGGGTTTGTGTCCGACGTTGGCTGTCACCGCAGCGGTAAAGCCTGCTTTTACTATGGGCATGTGCGTGTTATTTGTTTTGATATGCAGCAATATAGTAGTAAGTTTGATGCGCAATCTTCTCAAGCCCCATCTCAGGATTCTGATGTTTACTCTGACGATAGCGACGTTTGTTACTATCGCGGATTTATTCCTCAAGGCGTATCAGAAAGAAATGAGCGATGCTCTTGGGCCGTATATACCCTTGATTATCGTCAATTGTATTATTATCTGTCGTGCCGAAGCGTGTGCAAGCAAGAATGGCATATTCATAAGTATTCTTGACGCAATTGGTATGGGTGTAGGTTTTACAATCGCATTATGTATTTTAGCTTCTGTAAGAGAGTTACTTGCGACTGGCGCGATATTTGAAATACCGATATTGCCTTTGCAGGAAAAGGGCGGCTGGTTCGTACCGATAGCGGCGTTTGGATTACCGGTGGGAGCTTTTGTTACATTGGGGCTCATGCTTGGTTTGGCTAATTTAAGTAAAAAGAAATAATTGAGATAATATCTTAATAAGGAAAAATATATTTAATTTCGGGTAAATTTTTATGGATACATTTATTACAATGCTTTTGGCTTTTATATCCATAGTTCTTGTCAACAATCTCGTATTGACAAAATTCCTTGGAACATGTCCTTTTATTGGTGTTTCCGGCAGAATTGATACCGCGTTTGGTATGGGATTGGCTGTTACTTTTGTCATGCTCATTAGCGGCACAATGACATGGATGATTGATAATATGATTTTGATACCACATCACCTTGAAGTGACAAGATATGTCTGCTATATATTGATTATCGCCGGCGCAGTTCAGCTTGTTGAGATGTATGTTCGAAAATTTTTCCCGCCATTGTATGACAGCTTTGGAATATTTCTCCCTCTGATTACAACAAACTGCGCGATTTTGGGTTTGTGCCTGTTCATTAATCTTTGGGAAATTGACAGCCTGCTTCACGCTGTTGTTCTTAGTTTTGGCGGCGGAATTGGTTTTACTATAGCGATATGTATTATGGCAGGCATTCGAGAGGACCTTGACCTGGCCGATGTCCCCAAATGCCTCAGAGGAGCGCCGATTACTTTGATTACGGCTGGACTTCTTACTTTGGCATTTATGGGTTTTTCTGGAATGATTAAGTAAATAAAAGTGAGCTAAAGTATAAAGTACTTAAAGTGAACTAAAGGTATAAATAATGATAATAGCTGATGTTTTAGAATTAATAAATGATATCTGGCCTGCTGGCACGATAATGCTTGGTTTAGGTACGGCCTTTGCCATTGTCTTGCTTATAGCAAGTATAAAACTTAAGATAGTTGTTGATCCGAAATTGGATGCAATCTACAATGCTCTGCCAAAAATTGATTGCGGTACCTGCGGCTATGCAGGTTGCGGCCAATACGCGAAAGCTATTTTTGAAAATCCTGAATTGATTGGTAAATGTTCACCAGGTGGCGCAGCCGCTTCCGCGAAAATCGCTGAAATATTAAATTTACAGATAAGTGATTCTGGTCCGGCGAAAAGACCAGTTGTACATTGTCGCGCACACCAGGAAGATAAAACAATGTATGCGTCATATAGCGGAACAAAAAGCTGCATTGCCGCAAACGCACTTGCTAATGCTCAATCTTGTGCTTTCGGATGTCTCGGTTACGGTGATTGTGTAGCCTCGTGTAAATTCGATGCGCTTCACATTATTGACGGTCTTGCTACAGTCGATTATGAAAAATGCACCGGCTGTTCTGCCTGCTCGAAGGCATGTCCGCGCAACCTGATTGAAATGGTTCCATTCAGCCATGAAAATATGATGGTTGTCGCCTGCCGCAACAGGGAATCAGGCAAAGTCACACGTTCTGCCTGCAAAGTCGGCTGTATTGGCTGCGGCATATGTGCAAAACAAACTGACCTTTTCACGATTTCAGATAACCTTGCGCGTATGGATTATGTCAAATATGAACCAAGCGAAAAGACAGAAACCGCAATGAATAAATGCCCGGCTAAAGTGATTGTCTATCGCGGCAAATCCGCACCGGAACCAACTATGCCAATAGAAAAACCCGCCGCTGCCTCGAAATAATGCTCATTATCTAATAGCTTTAAAGATACCGTCTTATATTCATAGACTTATAATGGAAATGTTGCTATTATTAGGATATATTGCTTTTTCCGGTTTAGGCAAAACTTATGAGTAAAACAGATAAGACGACAAAAAAATACATTCAGCAAATGGTCAGGCGGATAGTGCAGCAATTTCAGCCGGAAAAAATAATTCTTTTTGGTTCTCACGCTCGTGGAGATGCTGGGATAGATAGTGATGTTGACTTGCTTGTTATAATGCCTGTTTTCGGCTCCAAACGTGAAAAAGCGATAGAAGTAGCGGTTGCTCTCCATGATTTTCCAATTGCCAAAGATGTGATAGTTTCTACTCCAGATGATTTTAACTGGCGTAAGGAAATTGTCGGTACTATCGAACGCCCAGCAGCTTTGGAAGGTAAATTG